>JAJRZO010000431.1 GCA_024275215.1 Candidatus Zixiibacteriota bacterium
GATGAATGCTTTATCTTTATTGTGCAGCCTGGCCATCCTGACACGGTCGCCCAATAATGCTCCGCCGGTGAATGGTGATGACGGATCGACAGCAATGATCCCAACCATTTCATCATCACTCAAAAAAGAGTCAGCTACTTGATCCACGAGAGATGATTTTCCCGCACCGGGAGGCCCGGTGAAACCGATCTTATATGTTGTACCGGATTTCGGGTAGAGTCTGGCGAGAACCTCACGATAATTATCCGCCTGATCCTCGACATGCGAGATTATCCTCGCGAGCGCCCTCTTATCACCTTCAAAAAATCTATCAATGACGGCCATGACTAATAATGCAGGTCCTTGACTCGGAGCTGAATTCTCGGTTGATCGAAGTATGTATTCACCTCAACCACATACGCCATGCTGACATCAACACCGTGCATCGCCAGCGCGTTGGCATGCTCTCCGAAATTGAACCCGATCACATCGAATTCCTTATCACCCGTGCGAACTTTCATCTTGAGATGATTACGTCCAACAACATACGGCTGTCCGACTATGTTGACATTTCGTGTCATGAATATTGGCCTCATATTCTGTGGCCCGAATGGTGCAAACATCTCAATCGTTCTGACGAAATCCATGTTTATTTCATCGAGATCCAGTTCGGCATCTATCTTTAGTTTTGGAGTCATGTCATCGGGTTTGAGTTGCTCCATCGCCAGGGCCTGCAACCGCCTGCGGAATTCAGGAATCTTGTCAGGCTCAATCGACAGCCCCGCAGCATACTTGTGACCGCCAAACCTCAGCAGAATATCTTCACAACTCTTGAGTGCTTCGTACATGTGAAAAGCAGGTATAGACCTTGCTGACCCCTTGCCAACTCCTCCATCAATAGAAATAAGAACTGTCGGAAGATAGTATTTCTCGACAAGGCGTGAAGCCACTATTCCAATAACTCCCTGATGCCATCCGGTTGACGAAAGAACTATGGCACGCTCTCCATCAACATTAACACTTTCCTCAATTTGAGTGAGCGCTTCCTCGAGCGTTTGTTGATCAATGGCTTTGCGACGCTTGTTCTCGGAGTCGAGGAATCTTGCAATTTCGCTCGCTGCACTCTCATCACGAGTTGTTAAAAGTTTGATCGCCTGAACAGCGTCACCGAGTCTGCCGATCGCATTGATCCGGGGAGCGAGGATAAACACAACCTGTCCGGTAGAAATCTCTTTGCCCATCAATCCGGAAACAAACACGAGTTTTTTCAATCCGGGTTTGGTTGTCCGCACAATCTGCCGAATACCAAACTTTGTCAGGATCCTGTTCTCGTTAATCAACGGGACAATATCAGCAGAGGTGCCAAGCGCTACAAGATCAAGATGTTCCTCAAGCTCCTCTTCATTCTGCTGCAATCGCCGGTACAAAGCCTGCGCGACTTTGAACGCAACCCCGACACCGGCAAGTTCGTGGGATTCATCGTTGTCACGAACAACTTTTGGGTTGACGATCGCCACGCAGTCAGGCAGATTTCCACCCGGTTCATGATGGTCAGTGATAAGGACATCAATACCCTGCCGACGAGCGAATTCAACTTCATCAGCGGCTGTAACGCCAGTATCCACAGTGACAATCAGAGTTACATCACGATTCCTGGCCTCGATGATCCCTTCTTCAGAAAGGCCGTATCCCTCGACAAGCCGGTTAGGCAGATAGTAAACAACCTGCGCACCGAGCTTGTTCAGAACGAGAAACATCAACGCAGACGCAGTCACGCCATCGACGTCATAATCTCCGTAGACCATTATTTTTTCATTATCGCGGAGCGCTTCGACAAGTCTCTCGACAGCTTTTTCCATGTCAGGAAGACGGAAAGGATCCGCAAGATCACTGAATTCAGGATTGATAAAACCCTTAATTTCATCAGCAGATTTCAATCCCCTGTTGAGCAGTATTTTCACTACGATTCTGGGAAGATCCAGTTCGCTGGAAAGTTGTTCAACTAACCTGTAATCAGGTTCGGGAGCTACTAACCATTCAAGCCGAGGCATAAATACTCCAAAACATATCAGCCAAAGCAGGCAGTAAGCCGAGTTCTGTACCCTTTCGGGTGACGATCATCCATCTACAGCAGAAGTTGCCTTCTGCCCAAGCGGTCTACCCGCGAGTCAAGTGGTGCGAGCAACACCTCCTCGCCTATTTGACCTTGCTTCGGGTGGGGTTTACAGAGCCGACACGATCTCTCGCGTCGCTGGTGGTATCTTACACCACCGTTTCACCCTTACCTGGCCCATAAAGAGCCATCGGCGGTTTACTTTCTGTTGCACTTTCCATCGGATCACTCCGCCCTCCATTTCGGAGGCACCCTGCTCTGCGAAGCCCGGACTTTCCTCAGCACACAAATAAGTGCCGCGATCGTCTTGCCTGCTTCGGCAGTACATATATAAACCCACGCTGTTGCCAAAGCAACATCCGAGCAATATAACCAAAATGTATCACCCCGCTAACAAAAAGTTCAAAAAATTCCGGACTCGATAATGTCCATATAAATGTGTAAATTGTGATATCCTCATGATTTTGCCCACCGTCAGGAATCCTTGAGTTCCGTTGTAAGCCGTTTCTGTGCGCCGTCAGGAATCCTTTCCTGACGGCACCCGGTCATATCCTATACAACACCAGTCGGTGTGAACCGGCGAATCAATGCTATCCTTCCCAGCATTTGCGGTAGTACTCAAAAAATGCCATTGCTATACTATGTTGATGTTGATGTGAA
>JAJRZO010000432.1 GCA_024275215.1 Candidatus Zixiibacteriota bacterium
ATGCGAGATCGCCGATCAGCGCGACTGTCGGTCTGTCGATGCCGGCAGCGAAACCGGATACAGTCGCAAGGTTGCCGTCGATTCCGCTCGCGCCGCGATTGACGACAACATTCACTGTTTTGTTTGATGTGAATCCGCATGCGTCGGCATCCCTGATCGGCATGCTATTAGCAAGGAACAATCCACAGCGATCAGGAAGGTTTTCAAGGACGGTATTCACGATCTGAAGTTCATTCGTGAACTCAGTTTCATCATCTAATTCACATACGATGTCATAGCACAACTTGTCTGCTGATACAAAAGGAGCCATCAATTCAGATTTCTTCATAGACATCATTCCAGAAATCGCACGGCAGAACTCTATCGGATCCATTTCGAGTCTTGTTGTAACGGAATGAATCGGATCCTGCCTGAATGGAGTATCGTTGACGACAATATATTCTGCACCCGATTCCTGAATATATTTCATCATGTGTTTCGATACGACCGATCCGCCAAGATGCAGAATCATGCTCGGTTTGTAACGCTCGACAAAACCGGAGTTGCGGAGGAACATATCATAGTGCGTTGTTAGTCTATCCTGCTTGTCATGCCCAAATCTCAGACCAGACGAAACACATGCGGCGACCGGCATCCTCAAGTTTTCTGCCAAATCGAATATGAAATCTCGTTCACTCGTTTGCGGCAACTCACCGACCACAATCAGACCCCGCTCTGATACGGTCAATTTCCTGATTATTTTTTCAAGCGAGTTTCGGTCAGGTACTGCTTGGGGAATACTGTATATTGTAAATGGATTGCCTGCGTTCTTCCAGTCCTGCAACCTGTGGCTGAGTTCATCATCGATCATAACACTATCCTTTACGATCAATGGTTCTGCGAACCGGCAGTTGATATGCACAGGACCCGATGGGGAACGGCGCGATCTGTAGACTGCCTGATCGATGGTTGTAAGTATAAACTCCGGTGATATATCCTGAGATTGCGCAGGTAAATCGAATTTGAATCTTACAAGGTTTGCATAGATATTGGTCTGGTTGATTGTCTGATTTGCGCCGGTGTCCATAAGCTCAACAGGACGATCAGCCGTCAGAACAACTAACGGTGTGCAGGAATATGACGCTTCGACAATCGCGGGAAGATAATTCGCCGCGGCAGTGCCGGAAGTACATATCAGCACGGCAGGATCACTCGTCGCCTTAGCGTGACCGACTGCATAAAACGCCGCGCCGCGCTCATCGTAGTGCGTCACGATATGCGTTCCGGGATTCTCCGCTGCCGCAAGCATGAGAGGAGTATTCCGCATTCCCGACGAAACACAAAATGTCGTAACGCCATTGCGAACGAGTTCATCGACAATGAGATCAGACCAGCAATTGTGAGACATCAAACCAGGACTCCGGCAAATGGTCTCAGCGCGAGCGATATCTTGTGTTCCAGTTCCTGCCATTCAGAGATCGGCTCAGAGCCTTCGACAATGCCCGCGCCTGCAAAAACAGAAATCGTATCTCCCGAAATCAGCGCAGACCTGATCGCGACAGTGACATCCGAAGTATCTGCACCGAATATCCCGACTGGCGCAGCATACCATCCTCTGCTAAACGGTTCAAGGTTGCGAATTGTGCGCATAGCCTTGTCTGTCGGTAAGCCGCCGACCGCCGGCGTCGGATGCAGCGAACGAATGACATCGGCAATCCCTGCTCCCTCTTGAAGTCTTCCTTCAATCCGTGAATAAAGATGTGATACATTTTTCAGCTTCAAAAGAGATCGTTCGGAAAGCACAGCGCCTGAGTCACACAGATCGTCGAATTGTCTGCGAAGATACTCTTCAACGAGAGTATGTTCATGTCGGTTTTTCTCGCTCGACAGAAGCCATTTCGCATTTTCACGATCTTCATATTCATTTGCTCCACGCGGTACAGTACCAGAGACAGCTTCGGTGAGCAAAGTATTGTCATTGATCTTGAATAATCTTTCAGGTGACACTCCGACAAATGCCGAACCGCGTACTGGTTCGATCATAAATGAGTAGCACTTATTATTCACATAAATCAGATCCGACAGGTATGCGACAGGATCGATTACAGATGAGCAGGTCAGGTCAGATCGTCGCGCGAGTACGGCTTTGTCTATCTCGCCGCGCTTTATCATACCAAGAATATCACCGATTCGGTCACTCCAGCCTGATCGATCCGGCAAATCAGTTCTTCGCAACAACTCGAAATGCTGACTGTGCCCTGCAGGATTGTTGATACTCGCGATTGCCGTAGAGAAATCAGCCATGATCCTATCGATAGTCGTATCTTTTCTGACGACGGACGACAGGACAAGATATGTGATGCTGTTTTCTAACTGGACAGAAACACGAGGAATCACAAACCATGCGTCATGGAAATCACCCCAAGGATCATCTCGTTTCGCATTATCGTCGAAGCAGCGACCTCCGATGAATCTCACATCCTTGTCATCGCAGAGCGCAAGGATATTCTCGACACTGCGGAATGAGGCGTCGATAGAACCCGACAATCCTGAATCAATCAGCATCGCCGTTCCACATCCCGCAAGTTCAAAGTCGTTATCCCGTGCAGACCAGTAAACGCGCGGCGACACGCTCTGACCAGCCAGCCAGCGGATCGGGTCGATGTTGTCAATGCTTATTGAAATCGTCACCGGAAGCTGACGGATTTCGTCATTCAGTCGATTCTGCAATACCTGAATACGATCATACAGCGATGTCGCAATCTGTTCTTTTTGACCATTAAACAGAGTCTGGAAATCGATCTGCATTGGCGCTCCCGCTATGACTATCGGATCGGTCTCAGCGTCGCGAGCCGAGCAAGAAGTTGTTCGAATTGATCGAAACGAAGAGCCTGGTTTCTATCGGAAAGGGCGTTTTCGGGATGAGGATGAATCTCTATCATTACACCATCAGCCCCTGCAGCGGCTGAAGCCATCGCAAGCGGCGCGACAAAATCACTGTTGCCTGCAGCGTGGGAGGGATCAGCGATGACCGGATATCCCGATCGTTCTTTCGCAATATGTATCGCTGCAATATCGAGTGTATTGCGTGTGGATGGCTCGAAAGTCCTGATACCGCGCTCGCACAAGATCACAGAGTCGTTGCCGCCACGCGAGATATAATCTGCTGCCTGCAACCATTCATCGACAGTTGCCGCCATGCCGCGCTTGAGAAGAACAGGTCTGTCAACCGAACCGAGAGCGGTAATCAGTGTGTAGTTGAACATGTTCCGTGATCCGACCTGAATGACATCCGCATATTCGAGAAGCATGTCAATCTGCGATCTGTCCATGACTTCGGATACGACTTTGATTCCAGCCGCATGCGCGCAATCGGAGATGATCTTCAAGCCGGTTTTCCCCATCCCCTGAAAGGATGACGCCGAGGTGCGTGGTTTGAACGCTCCGCCTCGAATGTATCTGACACCTGTAGTCTTCAGAAACGACACTACCGCATCGATCTGCTGCTCGGATTCGACAGAGCAGGGTCCCGCAATAACAGTTAGCGAGTCGGGATCGCGGAAATCCGAGGGCGAATCACTATATTCGAGCCTTCCAACAGTCAGTTTCCTGCGACCTTCATATATCTTTTCGAGTGCGGCTCCGCAATTATCATCGATGCTTCCCAGAATGCGCACAACAGAGCGGTCGTGGTCAATTAACTCGAAGTCGATATCACCCGCGGTGAGCCTCTCGATAAACCTGCTTTTTGCAGGGTCAGATTTCTCGAAAGAATAGATCATATCCTGCGTCCAACATATATTGTGGCGACGCCCAATGTCAACGGAAGCATTTCCACTGAAACAAATCCAGTTGTTTTCATCATCTCACAAAACTCTTCACCATACGCAAAAGTTTCGACTGTTTTATTGAGATAGCTGTATGCGTGACGATCACCTGAGATCCGCCCGCCGACAAGCGGCAGTATTCGCCTGAAATAGAGCATGTATATCGATGCAAACGGCTGCTTCTCAGGGATCGAGAATTCGAGCACCGCAAGCGCGCCGCCCGTTCTGGTAACACGATAGAGTTCGGCAAGCGATTTTTGAGGATCAGGCATGTTTCTGATGCCAAATGAAATCATGGAAAAATCGACTGTATTGTCAGCGAGCGGTAACTCCATGCCATCACCACTGACCAGACTG
>JAJRZO010000433.1 GCA_024275215.1 Candidatus Zixiibacteriota bacterium
GCGAAATTCGGGATAGCATTTTCCGAGGCATCGCAGGACAGACTCGTGCGGTCATCCGGCAACGATGACGAGCTTATCAAAGCGGTTGAGCAGAACATACTGCGAATCGGATGCGGACACACATTCCTGATATTCATGCGCGATGCTTTCCCGATCAATGTGCTCAACAGTCTCAAAAGTTGTGTGGAGGTATGCCGGATATTCTGCGCTACGGCAAATCCTGTTGAGGTGATAGTTGCTGAATCAGATCTTGGCAGGGGAGTAATGGGCGTAATCGACGGCAACTCGCCTCTCGGCATCGAGGACGAAAAACACAAATCCGAACGGAAGAAATTCCTCCGCGACATTGGTTACAAACTCTAACTATTTTATATCTATTGCATGATTCATTACAACAGTGGCATTGAAATTGAAGGCGTTAATTTTACGCTCGACGCCACGCGCAAGAATGACTTTGCATTTGTGTCACACGCTCATTCAGACCATGTTGCGCGGCACAGGAAGATCCTCGCGACACCTGAGACAATCATTTTCTTTCGCAAGAGATTCAATCGCGTCCTTTCGCATGCTGTGACGCTTGGCCAGAGAACTATGGTCGATGGCGTCGATGTCGAACTGTTCTCGTCGGGACATATTCTTGGTGCTGCGCAGATTATGATTCATCATAACAGTCGGAAAATTGTTTATACCGGCGATTTCAAAATGAAGGAAAGCGCGACTGTCGCACCTATCGAGATCAAAAAATGTGATGTCCTCGTGATGGAGACGACTTATGGCCGCCCTGAATATGTTTTTCCCGACCGCAATGTTTCGATCGATCTGATTCTAAAGTTTATCAAGGCGACGCGCGTCTCGGGTTATACTCCTATGATTCTTGGATATTCGCTCGGCAAGGCGCAGGAGGCGCTCAAGATTATCGGCGACAATGGATATGCAGCGAGTCTCCATCCGAAAGTCCATGAAATGTCGGTGTTGTATCGCAAATGCGGCATCAAATTCGGCGAGTTCGAGTTGTTCAATCACGAAACATATAAAGACAAAGTGCTGATCGCTCCGCCGGGATGGCGACGTAATTCCGAGATGAGGGGACTTCGTCGTGTCAAAGCCTGTATGCTGACAGGTTGGGGCGTCGGGAACATTCCGAGATGGTCAGGCGCTGACAGCGCGGTGCCGTTGTCCGATCATGCAGATTACAATGATTTGTTAGAGTATGTCGAAAAAGCCGAACCGAAGAAGATTTTGACCATTCACGGCTTCAGGGAATTCGCATCCGACCTGAGAGATCGCGGCTATGACGCTGTTCATCTCGAAAAAGGCGACTCAGTCTATCTCACCGACCGCACAACAAAACACGCCCCCGTCAAACAGACGAAGAATATGGATTTGTTTGAGTGAGAGGTAGAAATGTAGCGCAGGAACGCCCCACTCCTGCGAAGACAATCAGCAGGTGTCGGAGGACACCTGTTATACTTGACTAATTACGGTGATTGGTCGTCGTCATTCCTGCGAAGGCAGGAATCCAGAACCAGATTCAGAAGGCGC
>JAJRZO010000434.1 GCA_024275215.1 Candidatus Zixiibacteriota bacterium
TCCCCCAAGATCATCATCGCCGGAGAACAGTCCGAAATTGGTGAAATCCCAGCCCTCCGACGGCATTGTCCAGTCCTGTCCCGCAGCATAGAATATGGTGGCTGCGTCGGAGATCGTTCGCGGATCGTATTTGACTTCACGCGGATTGATCGTGTACACGATCTCGGAATCGACTTTGTCGATCGGTATTCGTGCGCGAGGGTCGTTGTATTCCATTTCGAGTTCATCCGAGAGCCATTCGAGCGTTTCGATATAATCCTCTTTGAGCACTCCCATCTGGTTGCCGATTTCCCACTGATCCTTGCTGACAACCGCGACTCCTTCAGGCATAACACCGACCGAAACGAGCAGACCGCGAGCCATCCTGTTAAATGTCGCATAATCGACCCCCATAGGACAATTCAGGGTGCATCGACGGCAGTTAGTGCACTTACCAAAGACTGTATCTTTCAGTTCTTCGAGGTCTTCATCAGTATACAGGCTTTTCGCATTGACCCACCACGGGAAGACTCTGCCTGTCCAGTCGTAATGTTTCTTGAAGAACTTGCGAATCTTGTCAGCCTTATATGCCGGAGCGTAAGTCAGGTCACCCGGATTCGCCATTACATAATGACATGAATCGGTGCAATTACCGCAGTGCACACATGCGACCAGTGAACCGACCATCTGCCGGTTCAGCTTTTTACCCATTCTTTCGATGACCTTCTGCGCTTTATACGATCTCTCTCTTTCTGTCATATTCATCTCCAATCGCTGTATCAATTCTGTCAATCTATGAACTGACTCTCCTGATCGGGAACACACCTCGTCGCCCAAGCGACTTCCCCAGATAGTATCTTGTGAACGGATAATACAAGTAATGTGAAATTTTCGAAAACGGTACATAGATCAGGAAGAATGCCGTCTGGAAGAAAAAGACAAGCAGGATAGTCTCGCCACTCTGATAATTATTCGGAACTGAAAGAAATGCGAAAGCAAACCATGCTGTCAGAAAAATCAGCGAAAAATAATCATCAGGAGAACTAATGGCGCGCATGTACACATTGCCGACTCTCCGAATGATTCTCATCACGCCGACAACACACGCTGTGCCGATCAAGACCTGAAGCACTATTTGCACTGTGTTTGATTCCAGAAATCCCGGTGCGTAAGGAATGACAAACGAAAGAGCTATCGCGGCAACCACACCAATGTGGAACAACACGAACTGAAAGTATGTGAACAGTTTTGTGCGTGTACTTTCCATCGCCCAGGGTTGAGCGATATTCGCCCATGAATAGATAAACCCTTTTCTCGGATTCGTGTCGCCCAGACCGGTAGGAGCCTGGCGTTCCTTTCCAGCAGTGAATCTTGTCAGCCAGACAAGACGCAATGTATAGACAATTGCCATTATGACAAGTGCCCCCTCCTGCAGCCGATGCTCGGCAAAATGCAACAGTTCGCTCATGCCGCTTCTCTCCTTTTATTACAATGATGAGAATTCGCTTTCAAACTGCCTGTATTCTCGATTATCGAGCAGGCAGACGATGACATCCCTGATATTTGTTTCACCCTGAAGATATTCTTTAATAGTTCCGAGTGTGATCTCTGCGCTCTTCTCGAGAGGTACTCCATAGAAACCGGCACCCATCGGTGGAAAAGCAATTTCAGCAATGCCTTTCTTATCGGCAGCCTTCAGCGCATTTTGTATTGTTGTGCGCAGTTTATCGTCAGTATTCTCTTCCTGAAATTTGGGGCCGACCGCATGAATGATGGAATTTGCTTTCATTTCACCGGCTTCGGTAATGACAACCTCGCACATTTTAATCGGTGCAAGCTTGTCGAGTTCTTCCTGAATCGACGGACCACCCCTGACACTGATAGCTGTGCCAAAACCTGATCCAAGCTTCAGATCCTCGCGGGCATAGAAAACAAACGACTCTACATTCAGATCGGTTATATCGCCCTTTATAACTTTCAAGCTGCTGTTTTTGAACTGTTTCTCGCTTGACATCTGCTATCCTCCGCGGAAATCCGCATATTCATGTCTGGCGCATTTTCAAAACGCGCCTTCGGTGCATTCTCTGAGTTGTTGTGTTGTGAATGGTTTCTTTATCCAGGCAAAAATATCTTTATCACACTGGTCTGTTGTTCTCCTGGTTCGTGATGACACGATAATCCGGGTAACCGGTATTCTGGGATCTTCATAAAGATTTGCGCAAAGCCTTCGAGAACGCTTAATACCGAGAGCAGAGTCTATGACTATGAAATCGGGTCTGAATGATTCTATCGTCGTTGCGCATTCGTATTCATTTCGAACGATCCTGATATTCATGCCGCCACAAGATTCGATATTCTCAATATCACTAATGATCCCGTCGCTCACGCTGCAGATCAGGATATTAGGATTCTGTTCGTTCACAAGTTCGTAGAACTCACATTGATCACAGGTAGTCTTGCAGTTGAGCCGGAGAAAGCCGATGCCTTCCGGCAGATCGGCAAACTCGTAGCATCTTCGTGACCTTGATCGATATGTTATGCAGTTGAGACATTCTGCAGATACCCTGCCATCTGGCGAGTGGTATTCCCAGCAATACTGATGAATTGGAAGTATCCCGTTATTGCCTGAGAGCAATGTTGTCGCGCCTTTATCCATTTTGACACGAAGAGCATCGCGTCGAATACGATAGTGCCCGCCAAGTGTCCGACTCGCTGAGAGTTTGCCCGCCTTTACCCATTTAAGGACAGTATCAGGTGAGACAGACAGTTCTCTCGCAGCTTGAGTCGTGGTAAGAAACTGCTTGTTGTCCATATCACACCAGTCGATTCTGTGTTTTCTGACTTTTCTGAAATGTCGGCAATTGAGGGGACTGTGTCAAGCGATTTCTTGAGCATTTTTTCACAAGCACTCAGAGTTAACCGTTGTAACTCTTGAGGTACAGAGAGAGCTTGTCACAAAGTCAGGATCAACTTTGCTCCAATGCCAGGAAAACTCAGACGTGGGAAACAGATGGTAATCATCTGCAAACGCTCAGGTTTATTGTCTGACATCACACGTTTTGAATAGTGCAAATTGATTCAAATTAAGCAACAGTGATCCTCATTTGTTTATTTGACATATATCAAGAATTAGCGTGGAGCCTGTAAAGTAAATATAGACCGAACAATACAATGATGTAGATTTCTGATCTCGTGAGGGGGGAAGATTAACCCCCTGGGATTTCGACCTGCTCAACTGGATGCTGTCAGGAAAGGATTCCTGACGGCGCACGAGAA
>JAJRZO010000435.1 GCA_024275215.1 Candidatus Zixiibacteriota bacterium
AAGGGGTCGCCGTAATCGGCGACCCTCTGTCAAACATGAGATGAGACAGATCCTACGGGCAATCCACGTATGGTTCGGGACCACCCGCGAAAATATACTCTATCAGGTAGACGACGTCATCGATGTCGATATATCCATCGCAATTGACATCACCTGCTTCGAGTGGGATAGGAGGATAACCGCCCGCAAAGATGTAGTTGATCAGATAGACCGCACCATCGATGTCGAGCGGAAAACCGGTGTATATATTCACTCCGACCGGTAAGAGACCGTCACGTTCAGACACTTCGGCGCTCACAAGTACTCCTTCTCCCGTATATACTATCAGCGGCCCCCCTGTCAACAGCGGTTCAAAATACGGCGGATCAGGAGATATCAAAACAACAGTATGTGAGCCATCGAACCTGTATTGGAGAAACATATTCACAACATTTGGTGTGAGCTCAGGTATGATTTCACCTGAGAACTCCAGGTACACAGCCGCAAGGATACCTGAATAGTTCAGTTCAACAGTCGAGGCTGCTGTATCCTGCACTATTTGTGCAGTGGTTGTGTCTGATGGTTGTCTCTGAGGTTCCGGCAATGGCAAAGCATCGCCGATAGTGATTCTGTAAAGGTAAACGAAATCACGGAGCGTGAGGAACTCATTATCCAGATTTACATCACTTTGACTGATCTGAGCTGCAAGATCAATGTCAAATACACTGAGTCCAAAGAGAAAATAGTCACCATAAAGAACATAGTCATCATTTTCGTATGATAAACCATTCAGATTAAGATCACCACGGCGAGGTATAGAATCTTCACAGACAATATCACTGCCACCATTAAAGAAATCCATCCACCTTGCTCGCGGACCTCCTTCAGTAATTGCAGCACATGAATCAGGCGCTCCATGTAGAGTCGGTAGAGCGTCGTCCTCCGTTATGTTGGTATACCCAAAATGAGAATCGTAATCTGTGACCTGATCTGAAACATAAATCCAATCTGTGCTTGACGACCAGTACATGTTGTCTTCACAGTTTTCCCAATAAAACTTAACTGGTGCAAGAAGACATCCGTATGCAAAGTCATCAGTTACTTGAAATTCCAACGCTGCCAGGACTGCTTCCTCCGCATCAAGGTAGCATGCTGGCGCTGGTGGGACGCCATCCGGATCTGCCTGAGCGGAAATCGTGATAATACCTTCGGTCACTTCAGATACGCTGTATGATTCCCAGCCACAGGAATCCACAAACTCTCCCATCCACCCGCTGAGATATGTAAGGGCGGCAGTATCATACATTATTGTCAATTCGAATCGGTCATAACTCATATTCCCCGTATTTTGTTCAAGGGTTACTCTGACAGTGTCTTTGTGTCCGATATAGACATGTGGGTTGAGTTCAATTCTCGTTATCGGTGCGTTGGTTTGTGCGAAGATATTAACAGTCGCAGCCCCCATCAAAATCACTGTGGCGAACAGGACCTTTGCAGCATTTGTCCAATCGCATGTCGGATGATTGAAGTGACTCATTCCCCCTCCCCTTCCATTTTCCGGAATACCTCTTTCCATCGTGACCTACCCGAAAATGAATCCGAGTAAAGCAGTCACATCATCTATATCTATAAAGAAATCTCTGTTGAAATCACCGGCGTCGTAGACTGACGGCGCGGGTCCGCCATTGAAAATGTAATTGATCAGGTAGACGACATCATCTATATCGACATATCCCGATCCGTCAGCATCACCATAGAGAAAGCTGAAATACATAGCCCTGTCAACATTCTGAAACGATGCCAGACGCCAGTATGGTGATTCAAGTACGCCATAGCCATTAACCTGACCATGATATTGCAATCGCTCAAAATGCACATCGAAGTAGTTGGAGGCTGGATTAAGAACCGCAAACCTGAGCGTTACGATTCGACCATCGCCGGCAGGCATCATATAATCCTGCGGGCTGATTCCGAACTCAGTCGTCGCAAAAAACATGAGTCCGTCCGACCGTTCATTAGCAGAAACCTGTGTCCACTCAGAGGGAATCCGTGAACCATCAAGAGAATATGAAACGAATTCCAGTTCGTACAAAGAATAATGTAGTTTGAATGAAAGCCCCCCGGCAGGGAGACTGTTCGAAGCATAGATCGGAATTTCAAGTGTGTCAACCGGAGTGCCTTCATAGCTATTAAACCAGATCGAATCACCCGGCATGTGGATCACTTCCGTAACGGATCCTTCAGGTGGAGGGAGCAAGTTTCCAGTTATCACGTCCTTTATCAAAAGAAGATCCGCAATTGTCCATGGCAGCAGGTCAAGGTTTACATCAGAGTTTCGCGCCTGCTGAGCTTCATCAATATACGAATCTATACCTTCGCCAAGCTGAATGGCCATCAACACAGCATCAGCAATTTCATTGCCTACACTATTAAGATTCACATCTCCCTGGTAAAATGGAATGCCAGTTGTATCGAGTGGAATCAGAATCGAGCCATTATTGAAATCTGCGTAAAAATCAGGGCCTCCCTGCGGATCGGAAACAGCATTTTTCCTCGCACCAAATCCGGATTCATTGAAGAATGTCAGCGGCAACATACAGCCATAAGGGAGTGATGGATCAACATCCATTATCAAGTTTGCGACAGGACCATTGCCAGCCGGTATAAACTCCATGGAAAAAATACCGACGCCTGCTTTCTCATATTGAGAAGCGTTACTGAACGCCCAGGTGAATGGCGACATTCCCTCAGAACGCGTTCCGTCCGAAGTCATTTCTATTGCATCAAAAGCATTAGTCTCATGGCTGAACAGGAAGTTGAAGCCGCCAATATCCTGAATTGTGTTGATAGAAAATGGAATGCTGATGGTCTCGCCGGGCTGCGCCACAACATGAGGCAATACAAAGAGCGTAGAATCCACGGGATCGGCAGCGTGTGATGGTGATTCAAAAAAACAGAGAATCAATGCAAAACAGGCAGCAGTCAGTCGAAAAACCACATGACGCATAATGACTTCCTCACATAACAATTAGAATCATTCAGCCCCAGTTTAGCGGGAGCATTTCGGACAGTACCAGTTGAATTATAACTGAGAATCGGAAACTGTCAACCCTGTTTTTGCAGGATCGTGGATTCCCCAGTAGATAAGAAGGCCAACAAGCACGAGCAAAGCCAGCGACCCGACAGCAAAGCGATATGCAATCGTATGTGTCACAACAGGATCAATGCCAGCCCCTAAAGTATCGGATACTCTAATCAGGGCTTTCACAATCACGTTGTCTGAAGTGAATTTGAGCACAACTACACCCCAAAGAACCGGCCCAAGAACCGCCGCTGCCCTGCCTGACAAACTGTAGAGTCCATAAAATAAGCCAAGTTTGTTTTCCGGTACAAGCTGATTTAGAAGAGGCCTCGAGATTGTCCATGTTGAACCGAGAAGTATTCCGAATACTGAGCCAAGAACCCAATACATCGGACGGCTCGTTGTCAATGCTACCGTAACCAGCAGCAACACCCACCCACAAACTACAATTCTGAGAGTCCTGTAGTGACCGAGTCTGTCTGAAAGTCGCCCGCTCAGGATCGACCCGACCACAGCGGAAACTGTCGAAACGATAAACAGGCTTACTTTCACGCTGTCAGGGAATCCCATCACTCTTTCCGCATAGACTGCCATGAATATGATCAGCGTGGCAATGGCATCCTCGAAAAGAAAATCTGCGATTAGAAACCTGAACGCACCTCGATATTTTCGTGCTTCTTTTAGGTCTTTCCAGAGTCGTCTGAGCCCCATAGATCCACTGCTGACAGGAACTGTCGCCTGTTTGTCATTTAGAAACAACAATGTCGGCAGGAAGAATAACAGAAACAGCATTGCCGTAGGCAGGAATGCCGATTGTCGCCCCGCCGGAATCCACGGGATCACGCCATCCACGACAGGCTGGATCAGCAACAGTCCGACAATCGCTCCGACATAACCAAGCCCTACACCAAGCCCTGAAATTCTCCCGATATTCTTTTCATTCGATACTGACGGGAGCAATGCGTTGTAAAAAACCAGGCCGCCTTCATAAAAATAATTCGCTATCGCCACACTCACAAGCGCAAGCATCGCAAGAATGGCAACATCGCTGATGGCAAACACAGATATACCCATAAACATAGTTACCGCAATGCACCCGAAGGTGAACACAACGAGATACCATTTTCTGTTGGATTTGAGATCAGAACGGTGCCCAAGGATCGGTAGTGTCAGAGCAACAGCGATCATCGAAATCGAGTATGCCGTACTGTAGTATATGTCAGGATAGCCCAGATCGATAATGATCCACTGAGCGAAATACATCGTCAGGATATTCATCGAGAAGATCGTATTGGCGAAGTCGTAACTCAGCCAGCCGAAAAGCGAAAGCCTCTCCTGACGAGAAATGCCGGTCATGATCGAGTCAGAATCCGAGCTGGTCGGAAATGTTTCTCATACCGTCGATAGCAAGAGTCATGAACTCTTCGAGCGACAGTCCGATATTCTCGCATGATGCGATTGCTTCTCTGTCGGCGCCTGCGGCGAAACGCTTCTCTTTGAATCGTCTCAGCATAAACTCGGCATTTACATTTGCGAGCTTTTTCGATGGGTGCATAAGTACGCCCGCAACGATCAGTCCTGTTACAGGATCAGAGCAATAGAGCGCCCAATCCAGCCTGTTCTCACACGGGATATGTCCCGGATGCGCACGGATAGCGTGCATCATCTCAGGAGTCAATTCGGCATTATTCTCGTTCAGCCACTCTTCGGTGATGAATGTGTGCTTTTCCGGAGCATCGGCGGTAACGCTGTAATCGAGATCGTGCAGCAATCCGACAAGTCCCCAGGTGTTTATATCCTCGCAGAAATGCTCGGCGAGTCGCACCATAACAGCTTCTACAGCGAGAATATGCTTCACAAGATTCTTCTGCGTTACATGTTCTGTTACAAGTCTGTATGCGTCATCTCGTGAAATCATTTTCTCTCCTCAATCAAAGAATATCCACCTGAGTCCCCACCAGACCCGCCGATTCATGGGATAATCATAGACAGTCTGATGAGTCTTATTGAAAATGTTCTCCATTGTATAATAGAAACTCAGGTTCTTAATTCTGGCGGATAGTTTCACATGAAGCAGCAGGTAATCGTCAAGTTTTGCAGGATTCGCATAGCTGCTGAAATCCTCGGAATGATATTCAGCCTCGATGCTCGGAACCAAACAAAGTCTGTATTTGTTGACAAACTGCTTCAATGTTACTGAGCCATAAACATTGTGTCGCGGCATGACAGAAAGGTTGTCTTTGGAATCAACCTGCTCAACCTTCACGTATGTATATGATGACTTAAAGGAGAATCGATCAAAAAGCGACAACCCGGCCTCCAGTGAACCGCTGAGAAGATTGGCATCGACAGCCTCAGATTGATAGAGTCCCCCGTGACTGCCATCGTATGACTGCCAGATCACCATGTCGTTGATTCTTCCGGTCTTTCCATTCGCTGAAATAGACCATTTAGCACGCTTCAACACAATTCCTGTCGAAGCTACCACGAGCATTGTCGGTTTCAGTGATGGGTCTCCCCCGTGATTATATTCTGGAAAACCATCACTGTTGAAATCAATCCCTTTCGGTTTGAGAAATCTCGTCATATCGGATGGCGGAACATACCTGACCGTTCCTGAAGCATAGACAGTTGCCTCTTGCGCAAATTCGTATGTTGGCCTGAGAGTTCCGCCGACTCGCGAGGCATTCCCCCAGTCGAATAGATAATTCCCAGCGACGATACACGATAGTCTGTTGTTCGCTCTCAGATTAACACCGCCATCAGCGATCACTCTTGTATAGTAGTTGTAACCCCGCTCATACATAATATGGTTGTAATAAAGCTGCGGTCTGAAGAAAACAGAATGCTCCCCTGCTGTTCGCCGGAATGACAATTTCATGCCCGACTGCTCATGAAGCTGCCGGAGATAGAATCGGTTTGCAACAACTTTTTCCTCGAACTTTTGCCACCATGCAGAAATATTCAGTGCGCTGTGCGCAGAGTCTCTCTTCATGGCGAGAACAGTCAAACCACTAAGCGACCTGTCTCCATCAGCGATCACTGATTGCCATCTGCCTAATTGCGACAGCTTGTCATCGATATTCATGAATCTAAGCGTCGAGGCGAATTGCCATTTTGGAGTCAGCTTATACTTGAGAGTGACATTATAGTTGTCTCGCTCTTTGGCAGACGAGGAAACATAGCCATTACTCTTTTCAATCCCGACCCTGAAGCCCCAGCCAAACCTATCACTCGTATTCTGCTTGAAGAGTACATCTGTGTTCGCATACGAAAAGTCACCTTTGAATATCTGCACCTCAGAATACGCAGATTTATCATTGAATGCGGTGGCACATGCCGAAATCGATGCAGTTCCGGTCATCGGGTCATCAGTGTCGATCAAAAGAACATCACCCTGCTCAAGACTAAACAACCTCATATCCGGCATTCCCATTGGCGGGAATTGATAGACTTCAAATGATCCGGCATGATCCGGCTGATAACTATACAGATAAGGTGGCAACCCCAGATATGTCAGCGAATAACTCTGTCCGGGCGGCCCGAACTTGAGCGCATAAAATGATGTGACAGGTCGAACGGCATCCCTGAGAGTAAAATACATTCGATCCTGATTCCCTATGAGCATGATACTGTCACCGGTCGGTGATGATATAATCTCGATCTGTTCATCGTAGAAATCGGGATATTCGATAATTGTCTCAGAGCTGTCGATCAGTATCTCCTGTTCGAGCGAATCTCCCGCGGTAGCTGCTGAATCTGGTGCGTTTTCCTGTGAAGTATTCTGGAGAGAGTCGACAACTCTTATGCTGTCTCTATCAACTGATAAGCCAACTGTCTGCGCCGACATGACAGCAGTTAACAGATATATACTCAAGGCTGTGAACAGAGGAATTCTGATACCGACCACTCCTTGCATTGCTGCGATAGCTCACACGGCTGCGGATCGCTATTCCCGAAATCTGACTGCGCCGGAAAGCGTCCTCAGAACCGGATACAGCACAATGAATATAATGATGTTTGATATAATTGTCACCAGTGAAGATATCAAGCCAACCTGAAGTCTTACCCAGAACGGCCCCCAGAGCCACGCATCGACGATGTCGACAAGGAGATGATAGAGCAGAGCAGTAATCAGACCGAGAATACCCATCAGTGCGTAGAGACTGACACTTGTCCCTCTTCCGGTCAGCATTTTACCAAACCAGCCGCCAAGCAATCCGGAGAAACCCGCTCCCACCATCTGAGCTAACATAATTGGCGGAAAAGCAACTCCAAGCGGGTTGAAATATGAACAGAGAAACATACCGACAACGCCAGTCAAAAACCCCCATCCCGCTCCCAGCATGACTCCTGCGGCAAAGCAGATAAACAATGTCAGGAAAACATTGTAGAATCCGATCAGCGGCAGCATTGTGACATAGCAGAGCGCGGCAAGGATTGCCGAGAGCGCCATGGCATATAGCGGCGATTTCATTCGATAACGGCGACCTTGTAAAGCCTGGATTCGTCACCAACTGTCATATGCACAATATACATCCCGGTAGCCACACGATTACCACTGTCATTCGTAGCATCCCACGAGACAGACCGATTGAATTCAGTTCCTTCTTCACTTGTCTCACGTATCCCATAGAATCTTGTGTAGATCCTTTCGCCCGCGACAGTAAATACATCGAGTCTGACTATCTGCTTTCCAATAGACTCAATGCCGAATTTGAAATTGATTTTCTGGGTCTGCGAAAGAAAGAGCGGGTTCGGGTATGGTTCCTGGAATTGAGACACACCTGAGACAGAACTATCAGGAACAGTGAATCTGTACTCGACCTCTGTGTGTATCTCATTACCGTTGGATTCTGCAAACGGCATAAGAACAACTACCACTTCCGATGCCTGCCCTACATCATAAATTGTAAACTGTTCAAAGTTGCCAGGATTGACCTGGCTCATTTCGACACCCGTACCGGGATTGCGCTTTGCATATCGAATGTACCAGGTAAATTCAGCAGTGGTGTCCCTGCCGCCATGACTTGTACGAAATTCCTCGCCGTGAAGCTCGAATCTCATTGAATCGAGATTGGTCGGAACGAATTTGAGATAATTGGTTCCAAGATAGTCGGGCCACTTGTCAAAACCAGTTGTATCCGGCCTGAAGTCCATCAGAGGCAGAACCTTGAAGGTCTGGATATTACCAAGTTCGTCTTCCGGAAATTCAGGGACTGGAGGGTAATTTGCCGCCTCCTCATATCCGAATCCATCAACAGCCCTGAAGCCGGTAAAATAATACCACATATAGAATTCCGACAACGCGGAACCGAAATTGTACTCGCCACCAGAAGCTTCATCGATCGCATCCTGGAAACCATTTTGGAAAACATTAGGCCCTGGTGCATCCTCAGCACACTTTTCCCAAATGAGTCGCACTATATCCTGGCCAAATTTCTGCGACAGATATAACGGCCAGACAACTGCCGCATATTGATATGCCACCCCCGGATAAATTGTCTCGCGCGATGTTCTCAGAGAAAGATTGGTGTATTGCGCAAACCACCCAAGATAATAATAATAATCATTTATATCGTCATAGACCTGTTCTTCCATCCAGACAGCAGACATTTCAAGCCAGTGATGACGCTGTTCATGAAAAACATTGTCATACTCAAATTCCTTGGGATCATAACCAAATTGTATCGCATGGAAGAATTCGTGTGCTGCTGTTACTCGCAAGGCTTCAAGCGGATGATCTTTGTATATGGCAATACTTGAATAATCATTATCGAGTACAAGAAAACTCGTTGCTTTCATATCTGTGCCATCCAGATATAGCGAATCCTGAAATGTGACTCCGTAAATATCACTCCCTAAACTGGGCACCGTAGCTATATCGAGAACAAACACATCATACCGACCATCGATTCCTGATGGATAAAAACCATCGCTCGGTGGTGGGTTGTAGCCGAGCGTACCAGTCTCAACCGACCAGACATGTTCAAGAATCACACCAACCGAATCGATATAATCCGGCACACCGTTTCCATCATTGTCCTGCTGAGAACCAAACTGATATGGCTTATGTGTTCCTGTCTCTGCATAATGAATCAGAAAATGTCCACCGGGTGACCCCACTGACAGCGGTGCATACTGATCGAATCGCTCCTGGACAAATGCCTGATAAATCTCCTGCACATCAAGCGAAGCATTCGCAACCATCTGTCTGATAGACAACGCTACAGGCGTACCACACTTTACCGGCTCATAGCCGATGAGATCTGTAATAGAGGATGCAGATAAAGGCTGCTCTCCTATCCATCCCAAAAGGATCGATCTCAGCGCTGCGTTTTCTTTTTCTGTGAGAGTGCCCGCGATTGAATATGAATTCAACGCGAAGACCACAATTACTATTGCTGCTAATAGACTTTTCACTTTGGCTCCCTGATCATGTTTCTCTTTTTCGCCTGAAGCAAATCGTCATAACACTCCTTTGGAACAGTAATTGAACCTATGCCTGCCTTGTCATTCACTCTGCCGTGACTGTCGGACCCGCCGGTAACAATCAAGCCGTATTGTGAAGCAAGTTTTTTATACTTCTCTGTTGTTCGATAAGTGTGCATCGGGTAGATAGCTTCGATTCCATCGAGACCGGCATCTACAAGATCCGGCAGGACATCATCAACTCCCGAAGGACCCGGATGTGCAAGAATCGCTACACCTGACGCCTGATGAATCAACTCTATTCCTTCCTGAGGGGTGATGTGGAACTTGGGAACATACGCGGGACCATGATATCCAAGATACCGCGCAAATGCTTCATCGAAGCTTCTGACATATTCTTCCTTTACAAGAGCATCAGCAAAGTGAGGACGTCCGAGCACAGCATCTCCGGCAATACGTTTTACAGTCTCGATCGACAAATCCACACCCAGTTCGTTTAGTTTTTG
>JAJRZO010000436.1 GCA_024275215.1 Candidatus Zixiibacteriota bacterium
AACTTTTCTGGATCCCTGCCTCCGCAGGGATGACGTGTCAAAATGAGAGGTAGACATCCACGGGATGACTTCCGTTTTTCACACAGTTGCGCTGAAAATTCTTGAAATCCTTACTACCACTTCTTATATTTGCGAAAGACAAAACTGAGGGCAGAATATGGCAACCAGGAAAACTAAGAGAGCTCTTGTAATATTCTTCGAGGACAGGAATCGAAGTCGTGTTCATGACATGCTGACGAATAATCTCACCGATGGGCAAAAGAGTGAGTTATACAGTGCGTTTCTGGAAGATACGATTGTAAACTGTATCGGGCTTGATAACATCTGTATCAGGATTTCTTACATTCCCGGCCCGACAGGTAAAATTGTCAAGGGCATAATCGATAAGCTGAAAAAAAACGCCACGGGGAAAGAACTGAAAGCGCTGACTCCCGATTGCTTCAAGCTTGTGGAATCTGTCGGCGATACAGTCGGAGAGCGCATTAATAATGCTGCAAAAGCTGTTTTCGACGAGGGGTATGAACAGGTTGTGATGATCGGCTGTGTTACACCGACGCTGCCTCGGAGTACAATTTCCGATGCGTTCAGGCAGGCAATGAAATCTGATATTGTAATAGGCCCGACGCTTGAAGGAAGTTACTATCTATTTGCGATGAACAAGGAATTGCCCGAACTTTTCGACAAAGTAGACTGGTCGGAGGATACTACGGTTTACAGTCAGGTGGCGAGAATTTGCAGTGAGGATGGTATCAAAGCGATTGAGATGGATCTCTGGTATGATCTTCGTCAGCCGGGTGATCTGGAGTTTCTTGTGCGCGACATCAATCAGTACAGAATGACAGGTGATGAAAAATCGGCTATTTGTACAGAGAAAGTCCTCGAAGGGATTCTCAAGGATCTTCCCGGATAATCTCGAATCGAGGGTGTTGATATGCTGAGAAAACTCGAACGAATGCTTTGGCAACAGGTGCGCGAAACTGTGCCGTCGGTTACGAATACTGTTGTTCTGCCTGTCGGTACGATTGAAGCGCACGGTGCGGCATGTCTCGGCACTGATGGTTTTATTCCTGTCGATATCGGCGAACATGTATGTGATAAGCTCGACATAATTCTTGCTCCGCCTGTATGGTATGGCGTAACGAAAAGTCTGCTTGGATATCCGGGATCATTGACCGTTACGGCTCAGCATCTTGAAGAGTATGTTTTTGATCTGATCAAGTCGTTCAAATATCATAAATTCAAACGCGTGATAATTCTCAATGGGCATGGCGGCAACAATTCAGCGTTGAAAAATGTAGCTGTGAGGGCATATCACGATCTTGGAATGAATATCGCGGTTATTCACTGGTGGATACTTTGCGCCGATGTAACAAAGGAAGTCTATGGCGGTGAAGGCGGGCACGCAGGCTGTGATGAGACCGGCTTTGTCATGTCGATTGATCCAAAGCTTGCCGACAGCAGCTATTATTCTGAAGACCTCGTCTATGAACATCAGACAGCGGCTGATGTCTATCCGTATCCGGGATCGATCGGTATCTACAACGACAGGGGAGAGGGACGCCCGGATTTCGATGCTGAAAAAGGCGCTGTTTACGCGGGCAAAGTCAAAGAGAAAATCCTCGGATTCGTATCATATATTCTGTCACAGTGGGATAAGAACGGGTTTTAACGAGCGGAACGGCGCGAAATTCGTAACATTCAGCCCGTATCTTGAAGGAATGCCTACAGCCTGAATGCTGTAGTTACGTATAATCGATTGTCTGTGTATTCCTCGAAAGTTGCTGTGCGCGGATCATAAAATCCTTCGGCATCAGGCGCCGGAAGACTATACTCGTATGATCCTCTTACGAATGCTATATCAATTGTCATTACCCTGTCGATCAAGAATCCCACACCGAACGTAATATAATCTCTTTCATTTTTCACGAGGAAATCTGCGAAGGGCAACGGGTCATATATGTAGCCTGCTCGAAGTTTCGCTCCGAGTTGCGGCAACAGATATTCCGCGCCTATGTTTAGCTTTACTACATCGCGATAGTATTCGCCGATGAGTCTGTTTTCGAGAGTGTAATATTCACGCTCTGTGTATTCCATCTGTGTCCAGTCGGCATAACTAACATCGGCTGCCAGTTGAAGCCTGTTGAATCGCGCGGTGCCCCCGATACCGACAGTGAACGGATGGCGCAGGTCATATTCATAATACTCAGGAGCATACCAATCCTGATACGAGTATTCTCCCTCGATTTTGAACGCAATCGGTGATTCGACTACTGCGCCGATCGA
>JAJRZO010000005.1 GCA_024275215.1 Candidatus Zixiibacteriota bacterium
AACACCCGGCCCCTGTGGAAATACGACTTTCCCTTCCGCCTCATCGACATTGATGAGCGCAATTTCCGGTACTTGTTTTACGCAGACAACGATATTCATCTATCCTCCTGTTTTGCCGGTTTGTGACCGTTCTGAACGTATTTATGAGCTGCAGGAAGAGCTTTGCGAGCAGCTTCCTGTTCCGCTTCTTTCTTTGAGTGTCCTTTTCCTACGGCGAGTTGGACACCAAAACCGTGCACGGTAACAGTAAATATCTTGTTATGATCAGGACCGGACTCCTCGACAACTTCGTATTTCGGAGTCCCAGCCGCTTCCCCCTGAGTCAATTCAAGCAATTCGCCTTTGTAATTCTTGATTGACTTGTCGTTGCGAACATCTGCAATCCTTGAGATTACTTCTCTTTGCACAAATTCCCGCACAGCACGAATCCCACCATCGAGATATAACGCCGCAATCACGGCTTCAAAACAGTCGGATGTAATCGATGGACGTTCGCGTCCGCCGGCTTTGGATTCTTCATCGGAAAGAAATATGAACTCACCGATCCCCAGACGTTTCGCGATTGTCGAAAGTGTCATTTCATTGACCAGCGCCGCCTTCAGTTTAGTGAGCATACCTTCAGTGTAAGTCGGGTATAGCTCAAAGAGTGATTCGGCAACCAGCATCCCAAGAATCGAATCTCCGAGAAACTCCAGTCTCTCAAAAGAAGGAGTGTCAGGTTTCGCAACCGTTTTTACATAGGATCTGTGTGAAAGAGCTTCGCGCAGGACAGAGATGTCATTGAAATGATAACCTAATTTGTCCTCAAGCCTGGCAAAGTCACTCTTGCGGTGAATCAGTTTCGCCAGAGCTGTTGGCAGCCATGTGCGCCCGGAGCGTGACATGGCAATGTCAGTCTTCCTCGCCTCTTACTGACTTGAAAAGAAGCGAGACATTATGCCCGCCGAACCCAAAGGAATTCGACAAAGCATACTTGATTTCAACTTCGCGCTTGCCTTCGGGGACAAAATCGAGATCACACTTGGGATCAGGATTGTCCAGATTTATAGTCGGGTGGATCACGCCATGATAAAGTGAGAGAGCACAGACAGCCGACTCGACAGCGCCTGCGGCGCCGAGAAGATGGCCTGTCATGGACTTCGTAGAATTCACCGCTATTTTGTAAGCATGATCTCCAAATACTGTCTTAATGGCATCGACTTCAGCAATGTCGCCAAGTCCGGTAGATGTTCCATGACTATTTATGTAGTTGATTTCTTCAGGAGCGATTCCCGCATCGTCAATGGCGGATCGCATAGCTCGCGCAGCGCCCTCTCCATTCGGTGCCGGCGCAGTAATATGATATGCGTCGCAAGATTGACCGATACCACACAACTCGGCGTAAATTCTCGCGCCTCTCCTTCGGGCATGCTCATACTCCTCGAGTATGACAACAGCAGAACCTTCGCCCATCACAAAACCATCTCTGTCAATATCGAACGGTCTCGATGCTTTTTCAGGTTCGTCGTTCCTTGTTGAAAGCGCCCTCGCAGAACAGAATCCTGCCAGCGCAAGCGGAGTCAGAGCACACTCGGAGCCGCCTGAAACGACAAGATCGGATTCACCACGCAGGATGCTGACATAGGAATTACACAAAGCATGACCGGCTGAGGAACATGCGGATACTGTCGCGTAATTAGTGCCCTTCAGTCCGTATTTCAGCGCGATGGAACCTGCGCACATATCGCTGATCATCATCGGGATAAAAAATGGAGACACTTTGGAGTGCCCCTTCTCTAACAGAGTAGAATGCTGGTTCTCGAAAGTTCTAATTCCCCCGATGCCCGATCCTATAATGCAGCCACATCTATTGCGGTCGCACTTTTCAAGATCGAGATTCGCATCCTCCAGCGCCAGCTTAGCCGCGTAAAGCGAATAAAGCTGTACTATGTCGGCGCGGCGGATTTCCTTTTTTGCAAAGACATCCTCCGCCATAAAACCATCAACCTGCCCCGCGATCCGGGTAGGAAAGCCCTCAGGATCGAAACAGGAAATCCGGGAGACGCCACTCTTCCCGGAAAGACAGTTGTTCCAAAATGTCTCAATAGTTGAACCGAGCGGAGAAACTACCCCCAGCCCGGTTATCACACATCTTTTTTCAGCCATAAATACTGCTATTCGCCTGAGTGTTCCTCAATATACCCTATTGCAGATGAAACTGTTGCAATTTTCTCGGCATCCTCATCGGGGATTTCAATCCCGAATTCTTCTTCGAGAGCCATGACCAATTCAACAGTGTCGAGAGAATCGGCTCCGAGATCATCAACAAATGAAGCTTCAAGCGTGACCTGATCCGGATCAACTCCGAGTTGCTCAACGATGATGTCTTTCACTTTGGTTTCAACCGACATTTACATACCTCCTGTATCACAATAAAACATCTTGTACTCTACATATACAATCCGCCGTTGACTCCGAGCACTTGTCCTGTAACATAATCACTCGCAGGCGACGCCAAAAATAAAACCGTTTTCGCTATATCAGCCGGACTTCCCGCGCGTTTCAGGGGAATATTATCAAGAAACGCCGAGCGAGCGGCATCAGGAAGCTTTGCTGTCATCTCGGTTTCTATAAACCCGGGAGCGATAGCATTGACACAAATCCCCCGACCGGCGAGTTCACTAGCAGCCGATTTGGTCAGCCCGAGCAACCCGGCTTTCGATGACGAATAGTTCACCTGTCCTGCATTGCCCATCAGGCCAACGACAGACGATATATTGACGATCTTGCCGCTTCGCTGTTTTGTCATGACTTTGGCGACAGCCTGCGTCATAAGAAAAGCGCCTTTCAAATTGACTTTTAACACGAAATCCCAGTCAGCCTCGCTCATCCTAAGAAGAAGAGTATCTTTTGTCACACCTGCGTTGTTCACCAGTAAATCGATACTCCCCAATGATTCCTTTGCTTTGGCAACCGCTGCCGTCACCTGAGCGGAGTCAGAGACATCTAATGGAATACCGATCACTTCTGCGCCAGTCGAAGAAAGTTTCCTGACAGATTCATCAAGCACATCCTCCAGTACATCAGTCAGTACTATCTTCGCGCCGTTGGCGGCAAGTTCTTCGGCGATTGCATAGCCGATGCCTCTCGCCGATCCTGTAATCAGACAGACTTTATCTTTGAGAATCATGCTGTCTCCAGTGCTTCCATGTAACGCACGACATCTTCCCAATTATCAATATTGATCAGTTCAACACCCGAAACAGTCTTCTTCACAAGTCCGGTCAGAACCTTGCCCGGCCCGATTTCAATAAACCTGCGAACACCGAGATCATACATTTTTTGCACAGACTGAGTCCATCTTACCGGCGATGTAATCTGTTCGACCAGCAGTCTCTTATGAACATCAGGATCAGTCACAGGCTCAGCAGTCACATTCGCCACAACAGGACAACGAGGTTGTGAAAACTTGAGGCCGGAAAGGGCATCGCCCATACGCTCTGCAGCGTAACTCATCAACGGTGAATGAAACGCGCCGCCAACTTTGAGCGGTAACATCCTCCTGAAACCATAATTCTTGTATTCTTTCTGGGCAAACTCGACGGCCGACCTGTCACCGGAAAGCGCAACCTGTCCCGGAGAGTTGAAATTCGCAGGCTGGAGTATGCCGTAGTCAGCAGCATCGGCAACAAGCTTTTCGATTGCTTTTTCATCGCCTCCGATTGCAGCAGTCATCGTACCATCGGTAGAATCACATGCTTCTTTCATCAACCTGCTCCGGTGACGCACAGCGGAAATCGCATCCTCGAATGAAAGTCCACCCGCGCACGCAAGAGCGGAGTACTCGCCAAGCGAATGACCCGCACAAAAATCAGGGTCTACGTTCAAGCCATCGAGCGCAGTCAAAACAGCAAGCGAATGCACTAATACGGCAGGCTGAGTATGTTCTGTCTTCGTAAGTTTTTCGAGAGGACCGTTGAAGCTGACATCAGCAAGATCAAATCCAAGAATCGCGGAAGCGGAAGCATACAAGTTTCTTACATCCTCGTTTGAATCGAACAACTCGCACGCCATCCCCACATATTGTGATGCCTGTCCCGGGAATATGTAAGCTGTCTTTGTCATATTCTGCCTTTGTGCGACTCAATTCGTGCCATATCTAATAGCCACAATCCCGTTTGTCAATTCCAATTTTCAGGTGTTGACAGTTCCGAACATGAAGGAAACTTCACAGGCGCACAATAGATGCACCCCAGGTGAGTCCCCCTCCAAATGCCACCATCAGGACGAGATCACCTTTTTTCGCTTTACCGGCTTTTACAGCTTCATCGAGCGCAAGCGGGACTGATGCCGATGACGTGTTACCATACTTTTCGATATTCACGAACACTTTCTCTTCGGGCAATCCAAGTCGTTTCCTGACTGCATCTATAATCCTGATATTTGCCTGATGAGGGATAAAAAGCGCAATGTCGTCCTTGCTGACTCCAGCCTTTTCGCAAACTTTCCTTGACGAAGATACCATCGCTCTGACAGCGACTTTGAAAACTTCGTTGCCGTTCATTTCAAGATAAATTCTTTGTTTTCCTTCGCTGTCAGGATCGTATGATTCTACTGAACCGCCCACTGGAATCCAGAGCAGCTTTGCGTATCTGCCATCGGTTTCGAGAACGCTGCTTAGAACGCCTTCGGGAGCATTGCCTTCCTTAGCCTCCAGCACAACTGATCCTGCGGCATCACCAAAAAGTACACAAGTTCCTCTATCAGTATAGTCAGTTATTGAAGACAAAGTCTCAGCGCCAATTACAAGGATTCTTCTGTATTGCCCGGAACGAATCATCCCGCTCGCAGATGTCAGGCCATATATGAAACTTGCACAAGCCGCGCTGACATCCATTGCCGCAGCACCAAACGCCCCCATCTTTTCCTGGACAATACAAGCTGCGGAGGGTACCTGATAGTCTGGCGTAACAGTTCCGACAATTATCAAATCCAGATCATCAGGTCCGATTCCGGCATTCTCCATAGCCCTCTGGCCAGCCTTGAGCGCAAGATCAGATGTCCCCGACCCATTGCTGACAACGTGACGCTCTTTGATTCCGGTCCTGCTGACAATCCATTCGTCGTTTGTTTCAACCATTTTCTCGAAATCAGCATTTGTCAATATCCGGTCAGGCGTATAAGACCCGATTCCGGTAATTACAGCATTTATCATCGTCACTTATAATTCCCCCTCAGGTCAAGCGGAGCATGTATCGAAGAAAGCCGTTCACCTATGTGGTCGTTCACTTTCCTCGCAACCATCTCTTTCGCCGTAATCACAGCGTTTCTGACGGCAAGCGCGTTCGATGATCCATGACAGATTATGGTTACACCATTTACTCCAAGAAGCGGCGCGCCGCCGTACTGAGAATAATCGAATGTCTTTTTCAATCTGCGAAGAAACGGCGTCATCAACGTAGCTCCAATCCGTGAGAAGATATTTGAGGAGACCTGCTCATTGAACTTGCCGAATATGAATGTCTTCATAGACTCAGCGAACTTGAGCAGAACATTTCCGACAAAACCATCACAGATGACAACATCGGCTTTTCCAGCCAATACATCTCTGCCTTCCACATTGCCGATGAAATTGAATCCATTTTCCTTCATGCGCCTGTGAGCTGCGACTGTAAGTTCGTTCCCTTTGCTGCTCTCCTCTCCGATTGAGAGCAGCGCCACGCGTGGACGCTCAACATCGATCATATAGCTGAAGAAGATCGCTCCCATGTGAGCAAATTCGAGCAGGTTGCTCACCTTGCAATCGGCATTCGCGCCGACATCGAGGACAATACAGGGACGATCAGTTGAAGTTGGAAAAGCCGCGGCAATCGCAGGTCGCGACACGCCTTTCATTCTTCCGAGATTGTGTATTGCGGAAGCCATAATTGCGCCCGTATTACCGGTCGAG
>JAJRZO010000437.1 GCA_024275215.1 Candidatus Zixiibacteriota bacterium
CGTCAGGAACATGCGCCGTCATGAACATGAGCCGTCAGGAAAGGATTCCTGACGGCGCACGAATAAAACCGTGAATTGCAGAACCGCTTCACTTCGCTGCGAATTCTGCCCTACCTGACTAAAAGCGGAGGAGGTAGGATTCGAACCCACGGTACCTTTCGGTACAACGGTTTTCAAGACCGCCGCTTTCGACCACTCAGCCACTCCTCCGATTGCTCAATCAGCATCGTCAGGAGCGCAGGGCTCCTGACCTACAGCTATTCGATCAGCATCATCAGGAGCGCAATGCTCCCGGCTTCGGCTGTGATCGTCAGGGAAAATACAGTGGGCGCGCGAGTTTGTCAAACAATCTTGTAGATCGATCCGGGGTAGATGATGACATATGCTGCCAACAAGTAATAATAGTAGAGTCGAAAGCACAGGGCTTTCGAACTACGACAAATTGCAGGTCAGGAGCCCTGCGCTCCTGACGATTCAGACTATCAGCAACATTGCAAATACTAAGATTGCTACGCTTCGCTCGCAATGACAACATCAAGGGCTTTTCAACATGCCCTCAAGTGGGTGTGACCTACGGGTGCTTCTTGCGCAACAGCGCGAGCATCTTGTCAGGATCGGTTGTCGGGAGCTTACAGTTAAAATTCATACAGACATACGCCGTCGGTTTGCCATCGATGCCTCGCTGAGATTTCGTGAATGTCGCAATCTTCGTGATCTCAGGCGATTCATCATCTGCAGGTTTCATGATGACGACTTTGTTTGGAATATATTCGCTGCGTAACTTGCCAAGCATTTCTCTACTTGCATCAGGATCGCCGACTATTACGACCTCATACGATGGTCCGACAGCGAAATCGAGCGCTATCATGAGCTGTGTATGATTCGAGGGTGACCGTGCGATAATTCCTGAAAATGCGTTTGCCAGCTCCGATGCTTTTTGTTCCAACGATGGGTTGCCGGTGATTCGTCCGAGTCTCAACAGGTTCGACATCGCAACCGCATTACCCGATGGCACCGCGCCATCATATATTTCTTTAGAGCGATGAATCAGATCCTCGCTGTCATCGGCTGTGAAGAAAAAACCGCCCGATGAACCATCCCAGAAATGCTCAATCGCAGCATCGTTGAATTCGATAGCAGCCTTGAGATATTCAACCGCAAATGTCGCTTCGTAAAGTTCGAGGAGTCCCCACGTCAAAAACGCGTAGTCATCGATGTATGCCGGTATAACAGCCTCACCATCGCGGAAACGATGCAACAGCCGCCCATTATCGGTACGCATTCGCGCCAGCATGAAATCTGCGGCATTCATCGCAACTTTCTTGTATTCTTCATCACCCAGCACCCGCGCGCCTTTGGCGAAAGCTGCGATCATCAGACCATTCCAGTCAGTCAGAATCTTATCGTCCTTGTATGGATGGACACGCTGCTCTCGCTGTTCGAAGAGTTTCACACGAATATCATTGATTTTTGTTTCGAGTTGATCGGTGGTTATGTTAAGGTCCGAAGCGATTTCAGGGAGAGGCTGTGTCATGTACAGTATGTTAGCTCCGGTTTCTTCTCCGGAAGCCTCATCAGTGTAGTTACCACAAGCCTCGACATTGAAAACATGTCTCGCCAACATGGCATCCTGCTCACTGAGCAGAGATGTCAGTTCGTCATCAGTCCAGAGATAGAACTTGCCTTCCTCACCTTCGCTGTCTGCATCTTCAGCGGAATAGAATCCGCCTTCGGGAGATGTCATATCTCTGATGACATAAGTGAAAATCTCGCGAGCGGTTTCAGAATATAGTTCATCACCGGTGACCTGATATGCCTCGATATACGCCATCGCCAGCAACGCCTGATCGTAGAGCATTTTCTCAAAATGAGGCGTGAACCAGTTCGGATCGGTGGAATACCGATGGAATCCGAATCCTACATGATCGTAGATTCCGCCATATTTCATAGCTTTCAGAGATTTCTCGACAATTTCAAGAGCCTTCTCATCGCCGGTACGTTTCCAGTATCGCAGGAGGAACATATAATTATGTGGGATCGGGAATTTGCGCTGACCGGTGAAACCGCCAAGCTTAGAGTCGAATCTCTGATTGAGCTGATCGAATGATGTCTTGAGTGTAATCTCTTCCAGGTCTGTCGCAGACGAAGTAGTGCTGCTTGTCTGTTGAAGGGCTGATGTTATCTGCTCAGCCGATGCGAGAATATCCGCCCGTCTGTTAATCCATGCGTTCTTGATTTGCGGTATCAGTTCGAGCAGACCGGTTCGTCCGAATCGTGTTTCCTTCGGAAAGTATGTTCCCGCGAAAAACGGTTTCTTGTCGGGAGTCATGATGATGGTTAGCGGCCAGCCGCCTCCGCGAGTCATCATCTGGCAGACGGTCATGTAGATATTGTCGATATCGGGGCGTTCCTCACGATCGACCTTGATACAGACGAATGTTTCATTCATCAATCTTGCGACGGTTGTATCCTCGAATGATTCATGCTCCATCACATGACACCAGTGACAGGTCGAATATCCAATCGACAGGAAGACAGGCTTGTCTTCAGATCGCGCTTTCTCAAAAGCTTCCTCGCCCCAGGGGTACCAGTCGACAGGATTATTGGCATGCTGGAGAAGATACGGGCTTTTTTCGTATGCCAGTCGGTTTTGTCCCGTCGCAGTCAAATTGTCGTTCATTTTTCTATCTCCTGACCCACATTCGACCATAATTGGCAGAAATGCAAGAAGTATTGCCAATGACATTGTGATGATACCGGATTGTGATTTACCCAAAGCATTCTCCTGTCCTGTCGGATTGCTGTAACTAAGCAGGTTGTGCTTTAACATTGAGATACTTGCAAATGTTCCATTGACACAGAAACCAAGATTCTGGTTGAATTCGCTGAGGGAATGCACTAAGAATCTATTGATGGAAAGAATAAAAACACTCAAAACCTGTCAGCTCTGCAGAGAGTTGAGCGATGATGAGCTTAGAGCAGTTGCTGAAATTGTCGAGCTTAAATCATATTCTAAAAATAGTATGCTATTCTTTGAGGGTGATCCTTCAAAAGGGATATTTTCTCTCATAGATGGGAAAGTGCGGATTTACAAAGCGACTGAAGAAGGCAAAGAGTTTACAATTCATATAATAAATCAGGGACAGCTTTTCGCCGAAGCGGCAATTTTCGGAAAGCAGGAGTATCCTGCCAATTGTATGGCACTGAAAGATTCTGTCGTCGCATTTTTCCCGAAGGATGAATTCATCGCGCTACTGCGAAGACTTCCTGTAATCGCGCTCAAACTGATCGCCTCTTTGTCCAGTTTCCTGAGAGAATACAACCAGCTTGTCGAAAACCTGTCACTCAGGGAAGTTCAGTCGAGGTTGTCGTATTTTCTGACAAGAGAATATGAGCGAATTCCCGGTGAGATTATTGTCCTGAAAATGTCCAAGTCCGATCTGGCGGACAGGCTCGGCACCGCTAAAGAGACGTTGTCACGTAACTTCCGTAAACTCAGCGACTTGGGTTTCATCTCCGTGTCGGGACGTGAAATCCGGGTGCTTGATCCCGAAGGACTCGCTCAGATGGCAAAGGGCGAAAAAAACTGACTTTTGACTCAGGTCAAGGCATAATGGGGACTAATATGGTACAATATTGCCGATGAAAGCAATAGTGTATGAAAGGAGTCCCGAATGGTAGTTCGAAAAATAGTAGAAATCGACGAAGAAAAATGCGATGGTTGCGGTCTCTGTGTGCCTTCATGTGCCGAGGGAGCGATCCAGATAATCAATGGCAAAGCGAAACTCGTAAACGACGTGTATTGTGATGGTCTCGGAGCGTGTCTCGGCGACTGTCCTTTGGATGCGATAAGGGTGGTCGAACGGGAAGCTGATGAATTCGATGAAAAAGCTGTCGAGATGCATCTTCAGACATTGAACCAAAACCCCGATGTACCCCAACCATCGACACAGGTTAAGCCTGCACCGCATGCCGGAGGATGTCCCGGTTCTGCGATGCGTATGCTTGCGCCGGAAGCACAAACAACAACGCCAGATACACCGGGAATGAAATCTGCACTGACACACTGGCCTGTCCAGCTTGTGCTGGTTCCGCCGGGAGCGCCATTTCTGAAAAATGCTGACCTCCTAATATGTGCGGATTGTGTGCCGTTTACAGTGCCGGATTTTCATTCGAAATATCTTGCGGGCAAGGCGCTGGTTGTCGGTTGTCCCAAGCTGGATGATCTCGATTACTACAGAGAAAAACTGAAAGCCATGTTTGCCGAATCAAAGCCGAAAAGCCTGACTGTGCTCATGATGGAAGTGCCATGCTGCACCGGAATTGCGCATGCCGCTCTTGAAGCAAGAGATATTGCGGCGCCGGATATTCCCATCGTGGTAGAAACAATCATGATCAGAGGTGGGAGCGTTGCGCAGGAATTCCCGCCCAGATCGAAAGCTGTGTAACGGATCTGAAGGTATGACGAATCAAAGCGATCAAAACTTAACCGCGGAAAACAGCGGTAATGTCAAGAGCAGATACCTTCCAAATTACGAGAAATCTGTTCAGACATTTCGTCTGGTAGTCCAGATCGCTTTTGTGTTGCTTTGTATCTGGATCGGAATAGAGTTTTATTACTTTGTCAAGTTTCTGGAATCGGGGGGTGCGGCTGCCTTCGTCGAAAGACCACCCGGTGTAGAAGGTTTCCTTCCTATTTCGTCACTGATGAGTATCTATTACTTTGTTTTGTCGGGTGAAATCCACACCGTTCATCCTGCGGGTATGTTCATACTGCTCGCGATTTTGATTATGTCAGTTGTTTTCGGCAAGAGTTTCTGTTCGTGGATATGTCCGGTGGGTTTCATGTCAGAGTATCTCGGTGAGTTTGGCAGGAAGATATTCAGACGAAAACTCAAACTTCCTCGTTTTCTCGATTATCCCATGCGAAGTATGAAGTATATTCTGCTCGGTTTTTTCGCCTACTCGATTTTCTTTGTGATGGATAAGGCGAGCCTGAAGCAATTCCTCGACAGTCCGTATAATATAGTCGCGGATATCAAGATGTACTACTTTTTCGCTGACATTTCCCGCTTCGCGCTGATAGTCCTGAGTGTTCTCGTGGTCGGATCGATTATTCTCAGGAATTTCTGGTGCAGGTATTTGTGTCCGTATGGCGCGCTGCTTGGTATTCTCTCGTTTCTGAGTCCGCACAAGATCAGGAGAAATGCCGAAACCTGCATCGACTGTGGGAAATGTGCCGATGTCTGTCCCTCGAATATCAAAGTCGACAAAGTGCTGACTGTGATTTCCGATGAGTGCACTTCATGTCAGAACTGTGTCGATGTATGTCCGGTTGCAGACACTCTTGAAATGAAATCGATTGTGACTAACAGGAAAATTCCGAAGATGGCTGTTGGGATAACGACAATCGCGATATTCCTCGTTGTGACAGGTGCGGCGATGCTCGCGGGAAAATGGCAGAATAATATCACGCCGGAGGAATATCTGAAGCGTCAGGAATCTGTGAGAGCTTACGGCCATCCGACAGGACCGGCGGAGATCAGGGAACTAAAGAAAGACAAGAATGTTCCAACTCAGGAAAATCAATAACTGATCCGGAGAAACAAAATGAGTGAATTGATTGACAATAGCAGGAAACGGCGTGATCTGTTGAAGCATCTGATCCTGAAACTCCACGAAGGAGATGCTACCGATGCGATAAAACGCCAACTCATGCGGCTGCTTGGCGAGGTTCCATACGGCGATGTCGTGGAAGTAGAACAGGAATTGATCGCTGATGGACTGGCGATGGAAGAAATCCTCAAGCTCTGTGACATTCACTCGGCTGTCCTGAAAGGAAATATAGATCACACTGGAGCGAAAGAGGCTCCTCCCGGTCACCCTGTTCACACATTCATTCAGGAAAACAGGTCGCTTGGCTGGGAGCTTGGGCCACTAACGAAGTTGTTCGAGGAAATCAAGGCGCTTCCCGATGACGCAGATACGAGTGAACTCTTGTCGAGTATCAGATCGCATGTTAATGCTCTTTCTGATGTCGATAAGCATTACATGCGAAAGGAGAATCTGCTCTTCTCGTACCTCGAAAAACACAAGATCGACGGACCGCCGACTGTGATGTGGGGAAAAGACGATGAGGTTCGGGAATTGCTTAAAGCATCGATTGAAGCTCTCGGTACCCGCGAACCGATTTCTGCTACGGAGGCAAAAGTGCTGGTTGATACAGTGCTTCGTCCGATGGCGGAAGCCGTCGAGGAAATGATATTCAAAGAGGAGAATATCCTGTTCCCGATGTGCCTCGATACTCTTGATGAGCAGGAATGGTATGATATTTACAAGCAGAGTTTTGAAATCGGGTTTTGCCTGTATGATCCTGAGCATGAATGGAAACCCGAATCGGTTCAGGACGAGGATGAACTTCCGGTTGAATCGGATCGAATCCAGCTTCCGAGCGGATCATTCTCGGTAGCCGAGTTGACCGCGCTTCTCAATACGATCCCGTATGATTTGACGTTTGTCGACAAGGATGATACTGTCAGGTTTTTTACTCAGGGTGAGGAACGCATCTTTGCGAGAAACAGAGCTGTTCTTGGCAGGAAAGTTCAGATGTGCCATCCACCGAAGAGTGTTCATATTGTTCAACAGATCATCGACGATTTCAGAACCGGCAAGGCTTCCAGAGCGCCATTCTGGATCGAGATGGGCGGTCGTTTCATTCATATCGAGTATTTCTCGCTCCGTGATAAAGATGGCAACTATCTCGGCACAGTTGAAGTAAGCCAGGATCTGACCGAGAAAAGAAAACTCGAAGGAGAGCAACGCCTCCTGAGTTATCCTGAGAACAAATAGAGCGGGGAAATCGACCGTGAGCAAAGCAATTACACCTGAGACGAAA
>JAJRZO010000438.1 GCA_024275215.1 Candidatus Zixiibacteriota bacterium
CTATGAGTTTTTGCTCTGACTGCTTGCGTTCGGTAATGTCGAGAAGAGTTCCTGCCGCTCGAAGTGGTTTGCCATCATCATCGCGATCCGTGACTTTTCCTTTGTCGAGAACCCATATCCATTTACCGGACTTATGAAGCAGGCGATACTCTGTTTCGTATGTAGGTGTACGATTTTCGAGGTGGGCATTCAATGCTTTCCGGACACGCGGCATGTCATCAGGATGGACAAATCTCTCCCATGTTCTTAAGTGGGGTTCAATCTCGCCGAGACAGTATCCAAGCATCTCCGCCCATCGCTTGTTGTAGACCATTACACCTGTTTCAATGTTCCAGTCCCAAGTGCCAAGGTCAGCACCGTCCAGGGCAAGCGCCAGGCGCTTTTCGTTATCACGGAGTTCCTCAGCCATCAACCTGTTGGCTATAATGTCCCCGATCTGAGAGGCGATCGATTCGAGCACGAGACGCGAGGAATCAGGAATTTCCATGAGCGTATGAGATGAGACATTGAGGCAGGCGATCACCTCGCCATTATGCCGCACCGGCAGAACCGCAATTGCGCGCAGACCTTCATCATGAATATAATTATTCAGTTGAGAGGCTAACTCTTCATATTCTGTGTATACCACACGACCGCTGTTGACGAGTTCCGCGTTCGGAGAGCCTGCTTCATAATGTGAGACTGCACGAACAAACTCCGGCGAAAGTCCCCGATGATAGACAAGATCCACCGCTCCAGTGGATTTGTCCACGAGATAAATTCCTCCTGAGTCCATTTCCGAGAATCTGAGTGATGTGTCGATGCAAAGGCGGAGACATTCCTGCAGACTTTCAGATGCTCCTAATGCAAAACTCAAATCGCGCTGGATTCGAACGAGTTTCTCCGCCTGTTTGCGTTCAGAAATATCACGGCTGATGGAGAGACTGTATAGTTGTCCTTTGAATCGGAACAGGCGTGCATTGACTTCCAGTGGAATACGACATCCATCTTTGCTGATGATGACACGCTCATGGAGCGAGTGTCCGGTCTTGCGGAGTCTTTCCACAATTTTCTTGTCATTGTACTGTGCGGTCGGATCGTCCAGATCTTCAGGTTTCATCCTGAGCAATTCATCTCTCGAATAGCCACATATCTGACAGGCTTTGTCATTGACCTCAATGAAGTTCCCGAGGTGTCCATCGTCGAGAATCTTTATCACTGTGATTGCATCCTGCCCGGCTTCATACAGGATATTGAAGTATTCTCTGCTCTCAAATAGCGATCTGACAAATCTTGTGCGGTTTCTGACAAGCGTTACCTTGAATGTGGCAAGCATGGAAAATGTAAGTCCCGCCAACAGGACTAACCAGTACCCTGTCAGTAAATACGCAACAGCGGTGAGAGATATTCCGATAATCGCAGTGAATACCGCAGCACCCTGTTTTACACTACTACAGTAACTTGGTACTGTATGGCCTGTCAGACCGGGGAAATTGTTGTCAGGAGATTCTTTCATGTATTATGCCGGTCTATGTCCATCATCAATCACAAAAAACGGTGCAATCCCGGATAGAGCATACCTTGAGTATTTTATCGGCAGTTTGTACGGGATTTGCACTCTATTTGTAAAATCAATCTGTGTGCTGATGTGGAAATTATCCGGGAGGCCGGTTGTGTCCCAAATTTGATAAACGAGGTGTGGAACCCGACATTTTTGGCAGCGTACGGCATCTCTCCCGTGGTTCATGCCTTCCAGGGCGCACGGAAACGGCTTACAACGCTACTCAAGGATTCCTGACGGTGTACAAAATCATGAGGATATACCAATTTACACATTTATATGGACATTATCCAGGGCGTGGGGATGGCCATTTTTCGGTTTGCTTCTCAGCAAGGTTTTGGTATAATAATATACTATGTGAGATATGCCCCAAAGCGAGGTGAGATATGTATTACGATATAGATCCCAGGTGGAAATTGAAAGTCGGTCTGGCTGAGATGCTAAAGGGTGGCGTCATTATGGATGTCACGAATGCAGAACAAGC
>JAJRZO010000439.1 GCA_024275215.1 Candidatus Zixiibacteriota bacterium
ATGTGACATCGAATGCCGACGATCCGCTAATAGCAACCGAACTGATATATAATTGAGAACTGTCACTAATGTTATTTATCAGAACAATGATAGTGTCTTCTTCACCTACCTGAGTCGAGTCGAATTTGACTGAATCCATACTTGTAGAGATCAGAGTAACAGGATCCGACATGATTTCAAGCGCCATCGTGTCAGCCTGACCGCCGCCGATAGCAGTCGATATCAAATTATGTTGGAATACTCCTGCAGACATATCCTCCGAAAGCAAAGCAGTCACGAAAACCGTATCGAAGACATTCACCTGATTAGTACTCAGCGTGAAAAGAACATTTCCACGTTCAGGCTGGTCAACCGCCCTGACTTTGACATCAATGGTGCGGTCGTAAAGTCCATACAGGGTGTCGTAGCGAATGCTGAATGTTTTAACGAATCTGCCATTCGTCGTATCGATCAGAGCCGTCTCGAAACCTGTCACAGTGACATACCCGGGACGTATCAAAGTATCATATTCACCACAAACATTCACCGAAGAAAGCATCACATCGTAGAATCCCGCTTCCTGATATGTGTGCTGAGGATTTTGGTCATTAGAGGTCGATCCGTCACCGAAATCCCAGAGCCATTCCAGCGGATTGTTCGCAGTACTGTCACTAAACTGCACAGTAAGTGGCGCAGCACCGAGCACCGGCTGCGCTGAGAAATTTGCCTCAGCGTTGCCTGCAACGAATATCAGATTCTGCATGGTCAATTCATCTTCACTGCAATTATTCGTGACTGTCAGCGTTACTGTGTGATTTCCACCCTGAGTATACTCATGCACTGGAGATTGTTCTGTGGAGGTCTCCCCGTCTCCAAAATCCCACAGCCAGGAAGTCGGTGCACCCTCGGAGAGATCGGTGAATTGAACATCCAGCGGGGCGCAGCCTGAATCGACATCAATGGAGAAATTGGCAGTCGGGATTTCGCCTATATTAATCAGGCTGTCTTTCATGACAACAGCAGTAGTACATGGCGTTACAGCAAGCAGGCTGACAGTGTAGACGCCTGTCTCGGAATATGTGTGAAAAACCTGAGTCAGATTGACAGCATCCGAACCATCTCCGAAATTCCAATACAAACTATCATAATCGCCAGTTACGAGGGCATTGAACCTGACCGAAGTATGCGGACATCCTGTCGTGGGTACGGCAGTAAAATCTATGCTTGGCGTTCCAGTCACTTCAATCAGGTTACTCTTGGCAATCACTGCTGTTGTGCAAGGTGTAATTACATTCAAGCTGACAGAATAGAAACCGTCACCAGTGTATGTATGAAAGACCTGCGTCAGATTCGTCTCAAAAGATCCATCACCGAAGCTCCAGTACAGGCTGTCATAGTCACCCTGAATCTGAGCATCAAACTGGACAGACAGCGGTGGACATCCAGACGTAGGACTTGCAGTGAAATCGGCGCTTGACAATCCGGATGCGTCAATCATGTTTTCTTTGACGACAACGGCTGTCGTGCAGGATGTAACAGCATGCAAACTGACAGTGTAGAGACCAATACTGTCATAAGTATGAAAAACCTGCGTCAGGTTTGTTTCAAAAGAACCATCACCGAAACTCCAATAAAGGCTGTCATAGTCACCCTGAAGCTGAGCATCAAACTGAACAGACAACGGCGGACATCCCGATGTCGGGGTCGCGCTGAAATCGGCGGAAAAACCACAACCACTGTATTCGTCAGGTCCAATATCGACAGTATCCTGTGCAATCCTGGGTTCGCCATCAAAATCTAATAACGGCAGCGAATCGAGATTGAGTCCTCCGTTGATACAAGGAGAACCATCCTGAAGATGATAGTCGCCCGTGCTATAGTTTACAAGAAGCGGATCAGCGAAGATATTTCCACCAAGATCATTGCATAGTGCAATCAAATCGGTTCCGCCATTTCCGAAGAAACAGTTATTGCCGGTCACACCATCGACTGCGGATTCGCATCGAATGCCTTCGCCGAGATTAAACGCGACGATGTTGTTATGAATTTCCGATGCTGCGCCAATATCTATCAGCACCCCCGACCCTGATGTGGTTGCGTTGTTATCTGCGATAAGATTGTTATAAATCTGTCCACTTCCGGCTGTATAGATACCTCCACCCTTGCCGGACTGGTTTCCAATTATTATACAATTGGCAATCAGCGGTCTGTGCATCGAATTGCCTGATGTGTCAGCATAGATTCCTCCACCATCACCTGCGGCAACACTGTTCATAAGTATCCTGCAGTTTTGAATCCTGGGTGCAGATCCGGTAAAATATATCCCCCCGCCCTTAAGAAGCGCCGCACAGTTGGTGATCGAACAATCCGTAACAAAGGCAAGGGAGCTCAAGAGAACTATCCCCCCTCCCATGTGGAATGCACTCGAAGTACAACTGTCTATCACACACTCAAGAATATCAGGACTGACATTTGACGCAAATATGCCTGGCGTGCCGTTGACTATTCTGAATCCCTTCAAGAGCACTCTGTCATCAGATGATGACCCGTCATACTTGACGCCACCTTCGATGGTCGTAACCGCAGCGCCATCCTGACTTCTGAGATGAACGAACTTACTGGAATCCATGTCAATATTTTCGACATACCTGCCGGGCAGAACAATTACCGTATCGAGCGAAGCGGCGACTGATATTGCATGCGTTATGGAGGCGAAAGGATTGCCGAGTGAGCCGTCGCCCGATGTATCCGATCCGCTCTCTGAGACATACCACTGTCCGCTCGTATCGGGATCAGCACCCCTGCTCGTACTCAATCCGAGAAGAAGAAGCATCCATATAAGCAGAATCAGAGGATACCATCGCATGACATCATGTATGTCCCGACTCAGACGATTCATCATCCTCCCCTGACCACTACAGTTGCGCCGTCAAGGACAAGATCTTCGATCCGTTCAACCGGCGTAAGATCAGGCCTGGCCAAAGCTTTGTCCTCTACGATCTCGATTGCGATTTCAGCAACGCCCGGCACTAATGCCGTAAATGAGACAGTTGCAAGACGACCATCGCCTGAAACGCCAGTGCCGACTCCATCATGTCCGTGGCGTACCATGCTGATCGCATACAGATTTTCTTCATCATCGAATCCTGCAGACCATGTGATCTCACTGCCAAGAAAATCACCTGCTGACGCGGCATCTATCCGGATCTTGCTTTCATCATACACGAGCCTGAACGCAGCGCCAAAAAGTGAATCGACCTCGAATATCCAGACATCGAATTCGCCTTTCGTACCGGACTGAAGTTCCTGATATCTGGGGCTTAGACGCATCAACAGAATTTGGGGGCGAAGAACAATCGTTATCTCCTGATCTATTCCCTGTCCAATCGTCACAGTGTCAGCACCAGCATATAGGAGCCGTCCCAGAGGATTGTATGAATCATAAGCCTGCATCTCGAATACCCTGTCGATTCCGGGAGGGATGTCGAGAGAAACGGCGACCTCGCCTTTGACCACAGGCAGGAATCTCTCGACCGTATCGAGATCAGCGGCATAGACCCGCAACCTTACTGTGTCAATCTCCTGCACAAGCATGGACGAACTCTTTGAAGTTATGTTCATCGAGACATTGACAGTCCATCCCTGCTCTGATACTGAGTTGGAACAGGACACGACAAATACAGCCGTAAGTATGAAAACTGAGAGAACTAAGATGATTCTGTGCGATGACATCATAGCGAAGCCCTCGCTATCAATGAAACTTCGTAGCCTGAGAGATCGAGGTTTCCGTCATCACCAGAACCGGAATGCGCTTTAATACTCGCTCCCAACAGAAATCGGGTATTAACTGCACGTTCAAACTGGATGCCGACGCTGAACAAATTCGATTCACCAACATATTCATCGTTTCCCTGACTGAACCCGTTGGACGCCACTTTTTTGTAATCGATCAGTATCGAGGCTTTGCCTATGTCCTCCATGCGATATCCAAGGCTCGAAAAGAAGCGCAGGTCACTGCCATAATTATTCTGCTCGAATTGCCTGAGAACGCCATCGACGAGTCTGGAGTCAGCCTGTCTCAACAACAACCGCAATCCACCGCTGCCCTCGAACTCGTCGATTGCAAGCGAAGTCCCGACCGCCATTTCAGTAATCGCACCAGTCTTGTGAACATCGAAACCATTCTGCTTACTGGTTGCGTAGATGTTATATCTGATATACAAGTATGCCCTGCCATAACTATGACTGCGCATCAGATTCCCTGATATAGTGAATCTGTTGCCGGCGTTGTAGTCATCGACATCTGTGACTGGAGAATACGATGTGCTCAAAAGATAACCCATGGCTATACCTGCAAGAGACTTAGCGAATTGATGAGCAAAAGCTCCCTCGAGATAGAGTCCGAGACCTTCACCGTAACGTTTCGCTGGAAGATCGAAAAAGTCAGCGGTCAGCAGTCGTCCGAGAGGCAACTGTTCAGGATCAAGTTTGGTCTTGCCTGTCGGTATATTCAGTCCAATCCCAATCAGTAGTGATTTGTCAAGCAACGAATGCAATGCCGAAATGCGCGTATCATTCAGCCCGGTAATCGAGACCTGATTCCCGGACGAATCGCTGCGGCTTCCCGCGCTTGCAGTCGTGACGCGCACTTCCCAATCCTCCTCAATCGGCAGGTATCCGTAAACCGGGAAATACCATTGATCGAGATTGTAGTCTGTGCCCGAAGTGCTTTTCACGCTCCATGTCTGGTAGACCAGCCGCGAGGATATTGACGGCGGGTCTCCGTAGTTGATCTGCGCTACGGCATTGCAGGTCAACAGGACGAACACCAGCATAGCTACCGAAATTATTTTGTGAGCACTTAACATATAATACAACAGACTGCGATCAATCAGGTTCGAATGTTCCCCTGACCATGACCGCTCCTTTCACTTTCGGAAACACGTATGGATTGTCACCTTCCGACGGAAGCTCCTCCTCCGGCTGAAAACCAAGAACGCTCCTCGTCATTATCAATCCGTAACCACTCTCAGGTTCAGATTTCTCGATACGTTTTATTTCGTTAATATCCGCTTCAAGACTACTGCGCGGCTCGATTTCTCCTTTGTATCCATCAAGACCGGCGACCTGGTTTTTCGCTCTCGCCGCCGAATTGAAACCGGGATCCTCAGTCAGCGCGGCATCAAACTCCGCCTCAGCCAGCCGGTACATATTTTCGTCCAGATATGCAAGCCCCCGCGAATATGCAAGGAACGACAGGAACGATGTTGTCGGGATCGAATCGAGCCTCATTCTCTCAATGTCGTTAGGTTTGTAACCCAAACTATCGAGAATTGAAAAAAGCATTTTCTTCTCGATAGCCACAAACTGATCGAGTTTGCCTTTGGCGGCTTCGAGACCGACACTATCACCTGAGATAACATGCAGGAGATCACCTTCCACAAGAAGTTTCCCGGGATCGGGCTGAGCAATTTCGCCGGTAACCAATGTCGCCGCACCGAGAAGCTTGCCAAGCCTGAGTGCATTCTGTCTTTCGATCAGGTCCGGAGTCGTAAAGTCGAGTTCGCGAGCTATTTCATTCAGTCTTGCACGTTCGATCACACTGAGAGCAGAAACTTTTGCGAGATCATCCGACAGCATCTGTGTTATTCCGCGTGCCAGCACAGCGTAGCGAGGATCGATCTTCTCGGTAGCGAAACCGATCACACAAATGCTGTTCTCAGGAATCTGCGAGACATGAATACTGTCCTCCCCCGCAATAAGAGAACTGATTTCATCCTGCAGGATACTGTCCGAAAGATACTTGACCCTCCGCTTGATTCTGTTTGTCAAATCCGATTCAGGCATAGTCAACAGGTATGATTGATAAACCTGAAGCGCATCGTCTTTCCTGCCGAGAGTCTCGTACGACAAACCGAGATACAGAATAGTAGCGTCATCATTCGAGCCAAGAAGGGTTGCCTGCTTGAATGAATTCGCGGCATTGAGAAACTGGTCGGTCTTATAGTACGCGAAACCGAGCTGCTTCCATATCAGCGCCTTATCAGGCTGCCGTTCGAGCGCCTGCTGAAAAGCCGCAATTGCTACACTGTAATCATGCCGGTCGAGAGCAGTCTTGCCCTGGTGATACATTCCGGCACTGCATCCGACAAGAACAAGCAGTAACAATGTAGTAACAATTCGTAGCTCTACTCTCAATAGCCTGCCTCATGGTTTGCATGAACAAATAACACATTGCCCTTCGACAGAGTGAACAAACAAACTCCACTCTGAGTGGCAACGATAACTCTATTAGATTCGATGATTGCCAGTATGCTGAGAAAGACTGGTATTGGTGGCTTTCTCATTGAAGACCCTCCATACTGTAACCCTGTATCAAATCCAATGTATATTCAATCAGCGAAGTAACATGAACTTTGCTTCGCTCAAAAATATGTTCAGTCCGCATCCTCCGAGTGTCAATTCAGGTATGTATTCTCATCCTGCTGTAATTGAAAAGACCACAATGACTTCAGTCAACAAAAAAATAAAATCGAAATTCTTTTTTATTTCAGCCGAATTGAAATCGTCACTATGTGGAATAATTCTCTCAAGAGTCCTGTTGCTGAACCGGCTGGAGTTTCACTACAAGTAAAACCTGCAGATGCCGGGTGCGGCACATGGCAAGAGTGTCGTGCACAAGTAGTAATTCATTCGGTAGCAGAGGCAGCACACCAGAGCGAAAAGGTCAGAATGGATTGCACGGCGGTGCGGGACCACCACCAAA
>JAJRZO010000440.1 GCA_024275215.1 Candidatus Zixiibacteriota bacterium
GGTATGAAATCCACAACCCTGTCGATCGTCTCCTGAAGCATCGACTTGTCCGAAACTATGTTGAGAATCTGCTTTGGATGCGCTCTTCTCGAAAGAGGCCAAAACCTCTCTCCTTTACCACCCGCCATAACAATACCGTAAATCATATCAAAACCCTCACTTCGATTTCAATCAAGTTAGATGCGCCTCCAACCGATGTCAAGTCTTCTTTCTCAGTCATAGAGATCGTCATATTCAGGATACAATCCACACCCGTTGCTGTATTCTTATCTGTACAAGCCCGGCAGGCTATACTGCTTCCTGCTCTGAAATCGATTCCTGCTCTGCCTCTTTCAACGACAAATGCTCACGGCGCATGTAGTAAAATCCCACGAGTGTTATAACAATATATTGCGCTCCATGCAGTACAACTGCGACTGCCATCGCCGTATCCTGGACTATGCCGTATGGTTTTAACGCATACCAGACAAAAAGATGATAGCCGCCGACGAAGCCGGGCGACTGGGGAATCATGATACCGATAGATACGATAACAAGCACCACGAATGATGCGTCGATTGGCAGATTCAGATCGAATGCAAGGAATATGAAGTAGTTGGAGAGACCGGTCACGATCCAGAGAAGTATAGATTGATATGATATGCGCAGGATTCTCTTCATATCACCGATCACCGTAAGTCCTTCTGTGAATTTCACGAAAATGCCCATGACTTTGTCGCGAAATCCCGCCGGAAAAACCTTGAGCGGAATCTCAATCGCGTGAAGAGTAGGCTTCGGCTTCACTCGCAGAAGAATCAGTATAGCCAGTGCGGCAAGGTTAACAACCAGGAACAGGTAACCGAAATCCTGTAACTCGACAGGAAGCGGCAGCTTTTTGAAAAGCAGGATGATCGTAAGAAATGTAAGCAGGACAAAAGAATCAAACAACCTCTCGATAACAACGGTAGCCATGACAGATGATCGGGAAACATCTGCGATTCGTCCAAGCGACCATGCGCGTACAAATTCTCCAAGCCGCAGGGGCAAAACATTCGAGGCCATGAATCCGATCATAGTGGAAGAAAAAAGCTTGCCCATCCTGATTTTCTTGATTGGGTCGACCATAGTCTTCCATCGATATGCGCGATACCACATTGCCATCATTACAACACTGGCATTTACAATCACCCACCAGTAGTTGGCGCCTGCAATCGAGTCCCAGAGTTGACGCAATGCGACTTTTCGAAATGCCACATAGACAAGAAATATCGAGATGGCATAGCCCAGGTAAATTAATAATGTCCGACGGGTTTTGCGGTTCACAGCTATCAACTCACCATTCTGTTCCTGTTACCGAACACGACCTTTCTTCACAACTTCTTTCAAAAGATCAAGCATACGGGTCGCTGATCTGTCCCAGTCGAATTCGGACGCCCACTTCAGCGCACCCTGTTCGAGATTTCGCCTGTAATCATCATCACTAAACACTCTTATAACAGTATCGGCAAGGCCATCAATGTCACCATATTCAAACAGCACACCCGACACGCCATTTGATACGGAATCGCGGAGTCCCGGGACATTGGCTGCAATCGCCAGTGTACCGCATGCGTTCGCTTCGATATTGGTCAATCCCCACCCTTCTTTCAGCGATGGATAGATAGCACAATGTGATCGCCTGAGCATCTCAACTTTAGATTCCGAACTTACGAATCCGGGAAACGAGACAGAATTATCGAGACCGAGTTTCCGTGACATTCTTTTGAGATTTGACAGATAATCGCCATCTCCGACGATCTTGAGCCGGGCATTGGGCGTTGACTTGAGAACTTTCGTCCATGCCTTCAAGATATGCTGAACGCTTTTGTATTTCTTGACCCTGCCGAGATACAGCGCTGTCGGATGTTCATACTTGCTGACTGAATCATCAGGACAATACATTGAATGGTCAATACCGCACTCTATGACATGAATATTATCCGGTGACATTCCACGCTTCACGAGATCCTGACGAGTTGATTCCGATATGACGCAGTACGGATAATTCCTGAATACTAATCTGATTGGTTGTTCTGCAAGGTAAATATACGTACCCATTATGAAATTGATTTCATGAAACACTGTCGTAGCAAAGAGATGGGGAATCACCACCAGAATTGGAAGGTTCGTGTACAGAGGGGTATAAAGCGGAACTTTATTTATGTCTTCGAGAATGACATCATATTTCGTCGTGCGTAGTTCCTGGCGAACGAGAAATGGGGCGATATAGTTGAAATAGAATCTTCCACCTTTTCGCACAACTCTGATACCGTCATAATTGTCTTCGGCTTCAGCACCTTTGAAACTGCTGCAAACCAGTGTCACATTATGGCCGTTAGCTGCAAATCTTGTCAGGTTCTCCCAAAGGTGTACTTCTGCGCCACCTGCGAGTGGATTCTTCGGGTCCTGCCAGTTTACTGCGAGGATATTCAATCTACTGACCGGTGTCTGAGTCGGCGCCTTGTCCGGTTGAATCAAGCCCAACGACCTTAACCTGCCGTCCTGTATCTTTCTCAGTCGACTCAGGCGGCTGGGTTTCAACATGTGGAGACTGCTCAAAAAGTCCCGGAGCTTCGCGCTTTAGTTGATTAAAGGCATCAACAAGCTGCTTATCTTCAGGATGCTTCCCTATATACTCTTCAAGAAGATGAGCCATCTCTACCTGCATTTTTTCATCGTAGTAGAATCTAAATAACTCGTTGAACGCGTCGCGCGAATCCGGATACTCGGCATAAGTTTCTTCAAGGTATTCGCGAGCTTCTTTCTTTAGTCCATTCTGCTTCAATGCTGAAGCTATAAACAGCTTCATAGGCTCACGCGGGACATCGTCGGGCGCTTCTTCCACAACCCGCTTTGCGTCTTCGAGTCGTCCGTGGAGCGCATACATGCGTGCAAGATATGTCCATGGCTCTGCACCTCCTCCGACACTCTCGATACCCTTATAAAGTATCTCAGCAGCCTCATCGATCTTGCCGGCACGTTGCAATGTATCAGCTATGAACATGAATCCCGAAATGTAGTTATTTACCAGCCTTGCGGCATTCTCATCCTTATAAATCGTGCTGTCTGTAACACCTCTGAACTTGAACTTATTCAGGTAGAAATCCTTTGTCTTCTCGACATCGATAGCATTCGGCTCAGGCTCAGGATATGTGGATCGCAACGCCATACCTTCCATTTGCAGATAAGGATCGAGTGAACGCTTCTTATAATTTTTATTCGATGTTGATACTGTTATCGCAAATTCAATCGGAATCTTCTCTGAACTGCGATTGTTCTGATCGATGATATTGGCAATCATCTGATCCTGAACCCGATAGATCGTTCCATCCTGCAATCGCCTGTGAACCAGACGGTCAATTTCATCGTCAGAGTAGCTCATCGGGACATTGAGATTCGCCTTGAGTTGCTTGATATACCAGTTCGTGTTAATCAGCGAGAGGTTTGCAATTTTGACATCAGGTCTGATGCCATAGACATACTGCAAACACCAGACCGGGAATGTGTCATTGTCGCCATTGGTAAACAGCACAGCATTCGGTCGCGCCGACTGGAGAATATTCCAGGCATAATCATAGGGAATGAAGTTTCGAGACCTGTCATTCACGAAGTAATTCCGCGCCAGAGCAAGGCTCGGCAACAAGACAGACACGCTGCAGAGTGAAAGGACAACATTCCGCAGTGTCTTGCTGACACGTTTCTCCGCGAGAATAAGCCGTATCATGTCGAAGAAAGCGGCTACACCAAGTCCAATCATCAGACCGAACATTACGAATCCGGGCGTCCAGAAATAATCTCGATCCCGCACCTCGAGATGCCCTTCGCCAAGCAGTTTGTTCTCAAACGTGCCGTCGGCGAAGTTCATGTATATCACAAGTCCGACAGTACCCGCCAATACTATGAGAAAAACGAACAGCCCTGACTTCCAGTGTTTCTTTGTCGTGTAGTACAAACCATACATTCCGAGAAAGAACAGGATAAGGAACCGTCGCCCGTTCAGCCCGTACTGGTCGCTGAAAAAGCCCCAGAATCCCATTCGCGGATGTGTTCCAAACTGGTTTTTCCAGAGTCCGCGCCTGCTCTTTAATGCTCGACTTATCATATCCTCCGAACCATATTGCTTCCGTTCGAGAAATGATAAGAATGCGTTCCAGTTGTCAGGCTTGTTCATATTCATAACAGGATCCTGCGCGGAACGGATCGGTATGAAAAGCTGAACGCTGAATCCGAGCATTGCCATCATGATGACAAGAAAGCTGATGCGCCAGAACATACCCGATGGCTGAAGACGATAAATAATGAGTGTCAGAA
>JAJRZO010000441.1 GCA_024275215.1 Candidatus Zixiibacteriota bacterium
ATGAACTTCCGAGAGAATCGATAGTCACGCTCCGGGTGTTCGATCTGACCGGAAGAGTCGTGACGACCATCTTCGACAACGCGTATCTCGCCTCCGGCGAGTATGATTTCGATGGCACAGACGACGACGGCGCACCTCTCGAAATTGGTATGTATATCATGCTCGCGGAAGTCTCAGGAAAGACGGAAGCGGCATATAAACTCGTATTTGCTGTGGCAGGCAGGAAATGAAAAGACTGATATTGATAATTATATTGCTCGTCGCGCCTTTCATGGCTGCGAATTCAGCATTCGATCAGCCGCAGGCATCGCCGCTGATCGCGTCATGCGGAGAAACGCCTGTCAATTTCAATAATCCTGCTGTGACAATGCCGCTATGTCCTGCGATGATAACTCGCTCGGCAGGTATGTTCGCCGACTTGTCCGCGCAAAGACTTTACTCATTGCCCGAACTCGACAGCTATAATGCCTCGATTGCTTACGGCAATGGACAATATGGTTTCGGTGGCAGTTTTAATTCAATCGGAACGAACGAGCTGTATCTTGAATCATCTCTGGCACTGCACGCGGCTGTAAGACTCAGCCGATTTCTCAGTGTTGGCGGGAATGTGTCATATAATCGAATCACAATAGCAGAAGGTTACGGTGATCTGAGCAGTTTTTCGACTGGTTTTGGATTTGTCGCAAAGCCGTCAGTTCAAATACTCGTTTATGGAACAATCGAAAATCCATTCGAGCCGAAGATTGCCTCAGATTCAAGGATTCACAGGAAACTCAGGTCAGGAGTAGTGCTGACAGGTTTTGAAAATGTCAACTTCGCGATGGGTGTCAGTCTTCGCTCAGGGAATCATCTCAGATACCATATCGGAGAGACATACAGGTTAACAGAATCATTTACGATATCAGGTGGCATTATGACATCACCGTTCGTACCATCACTCGGATGCAGTTTTTCATTCGATATGTTTACGCTATCTTATGCGTACAGATACAATCCTGATCTTGGCGCAACACATGTCTGGGGAATTTCGCTATCGAGATAACGTGGAGCTTGGCTAATTCGCAATTGAGAGTATATTGTAAAACATGAGTTCACTGGAAGACATCCTCAATTCGCGCTACCGAATAGAGAAGATCGAAAAGGAAACTCTCGCGCCGTATGCCGCTCTGAGTGGCGAGTCAACAGGCAGACGCTATCCTGAAGATGATCATCCATTTCGGACAAAGTTTAAACGCGACAGAGATCGAGTCATTCATTCCGCGGCATTCAGAAGGCTGGAGTACAAGACGCAGGTGTTTGTCAACAGCGAGGGCGATCATTTTCGCACGAGGCTGACTCATACGCTCGAAGTCGCGCAGATTTCCCGGACGATTGCCCGCGGGTTGCGTCTCAATGAGGATCTCGCCGAGACAATTGCGCTGGTTCATGATCTCGGTCACACTCCGTTCGGTCATGCGGGAGAGGATATACTCAATAGCCTAATGTCGCAGCATGCCAACGGGAGTTTCAATCATAACAGACAAAGCCTCAGAATCGTCGAACATATCGAGCGGCGTTATCCGGATTTTCCCGGCCTGAACCTGACATACGAGACGAGGGAAGGCATAGTAAAACACGAAACATCGTACGACCTGCCGGAAGCCGACGACTATGAACCTCATCTGAACGCTACACTCGAAGCACAGATTGTCAATTTCGCTGATGAGATCGCCTATAATTGCCATGATGTCGATGACGGTCTTTTCTCGAATGTCCTGAAGCTCGATGAGATCATGAATGTACCGCTTTGGCGGGAGCTTTATTACGAATCGGAGCGGCTTCATCCCGGATTGTCCAGATCGAAGCGGCAGTTTCATGTGATACGGATGATGATAAACCGCGAGGTGACCGACCTAATCAATAGCTCCGCCGAACAAATTGACAGGAACAAGATCGTATCCCTTGACGATGTCAGACAATGTAAAAACAAACTGATACTTTTCTCCGCTGAACTTGTCGAACTGAACAATATCCTTAAAGAATTCCTTTCGGAGAAGATGTATCAACACTGGAAACTTATCAGGATGACCGGCAAGGCTCACCGTGTAATAACGGCTCTTTTCGAGTCATACCTCGAAGAACCCCGCCAGCTCCCGCCGAGCTACAGCAGGAAAGCCATCGAAGGCTCTGCTTCACAGGTTATCTGCGACTATATCGCGGGTATGACGGATCGATTCGCGTTACTCGAATATCAGCGTCTTTTCGATCCGAGTGAACCGGTATAACCTTACCGCCGCAAGCTGTCAGTATTACATTTGTGTGAATCGTATTTCACATTTCCAGACTATTACCTGCCCATTCTCACATTTCCATAATGCTGTTCATTGTCTGAACAGATCATCTTTGTGTCTATGCGGCAATGACTTGAGTTTTGCCTGAGACGTCAGGTATTTCGTGTTGATCATGTTGAAAGTCAGGCACATGGATTGCTCAATTGTATCAGGACACATCAACATGCGGGAGGTTTCATGGAATGCTATTTCACGACAAATCCAATCGAATCTGAATCTGGAAAACACAAAGCTCTGCTTTCATTCACCGTACCGGAATATGGAATAGTCTTCAGGGCGCAATTCTCAGGAAAAGAGACGGAGTGCGAATACGCATCTCTCCTGAGCCTCCTTGAATTTGTCGAGATAAACCCTCAGCTTTTCAAAAACAAGACCGTCGAGATATATGGCGACAGCACTGTTGTTGTAAATCAGGTCAATGACAAGATGTACTGCAATAAACAGCTTGAACCATTTCGCAAGATGGCGCAGTTGTTCAGGAAGAAAATCCCTTATGTGTTGAATTATATCCCGCCGAAAGAAAACCCCGCTCACAAAGATATAGCAGCTTCATAACAGATCTTACAGCCCGTTCACTCTGAACAAGCTACGGGATCCATAAAAGTGTACACAGTAGCTGTGAGGCTGTGTATTTAGTACATTGCATTGCAGATAGTTACAACAGAGAATCTGCAGGGGCACAGCCCCTGCGAGCACTTGAAGGTCAGGCTGAATGTGAGTTGTGAGAGGGCAGATGTGGAGAGGCTGTCCCCAAAAATGTGAAATACAGGTAATTCTGTTTACGGAAATAAGTAGCGTCATTCCCGCGCAAGCGGGAATCCATTGAATGCGTTGATGTTAAATGGACCCCCGCATTCGCGGGGGCGACAAAGCCAGAACTCCACTTGTGTAAATCAAAGCTTTTGAGACAACCTCTGGACATCTGCCGCGCACGGAACAGGAAGCATCACGCTAAACCACAAGAATCGTCATGCCGGACTTGATCCGGCATCCATTTAGTAGCTCATCCCCACTCAGAGCATGAGTCTTTTCAAAAAACAAGCAGACATAGCAAGAGTCGGAGACCCCTACACTGATAAGCATCTCACATCCTAAGTGGATGTGAGCTACAGGAACTGAATTCAATTGACTTCGACCGAGCGCTGCTCTACTATTCCAATATCATGGCTAAAGATCAGATAAGCAAACTCGGAATAGAAAAGATGTGCGCCGAGATAGAGAAGGGTAAAATCGACCCGATCTATTTCCTGAACGGCGCTGAAGAATATGTCAAGATCGAGGTGCTGGCTCTGATCAGGCGCAATCTCTTTGGCGATGACAAGTCTTCCGCAAATGTCGAGCGTATAACGGCGACATCAAGTTCAGCACAGAAAATTGCAGACCTTGTTTCCGACTACTCGCTTTTCAGCGGCGGTCGGCTTGTGATAGTCTATGATATCCAGAAACTATCGCCCAAAGGTCAGGAAGCGCTCATCCCATCGCTGGAATCGATTCCACAGGGAAATCATCTTGTGATCTTCGGTCCGCCATCGTTTGACCGCCGCAAGAAGCTGTTCAAGTTCCTGACTCAAAATGCGACATGGGCAACTCTGCTCCCATTGAGCGAAAAATCAGCGCCATATTGGATCAAACGGAGATTCAAGAAACACGGTCTCGATATTACCCAGCCGGCAATCGAAAAACTTCTAAGATTCGTCGGGAATTCGTATGGACTTCTTGCAACTCAGATCGACAAACTCGCAATAGCATTTTCCGACAGAGAGAGAATTGAAGTTGCAGATATCGAGAGCCATACCGCCGCTGCCGCCGAATATGATGTATTCCGGCTTCTCGCGGCGGTCGGGAATAATGATCGTGCGGGATCACTCGAAGCGCTCGGTCGACTGCTCGAACGATCCGATGGAGTCGGCTCAGTCCTGTTCTGGCTCGCGGAAACATATTTCCAGAATTATTTTGTGGCAAGCAATAGAAAGAAGATGACCCAGTCCGAATTGTCCTCTCATCTTCGTGTCTCGCCATACAGGATGCGGATGATACTCAATGAATCTTCCAGACACTCTGCCGGCTACTATGAAGAATCAATCAAATCAATCACCGAGGCGGAGATTTCGATCAGATTCGATCAGATTCCGCCTCGCCTGATTCTCGAAAGTCTGATAATTTCCCTGACGACTCGGAATGGCGGGAATAAACAAACCGGACGATTGTAGAAATGAAGGCGGAATCGGCACGAGAGAATCGACCTGACGAATCTGTTCTCATCGGCAAGGCGAAACGAGGCGACAAGGAAGCCTTTTCGCAACTTGTCAGGCTGCATCAAAAACGTATTTATTATCTCATTTACCGATTCTGCAAAGATCATGACACCGCCGATGAGCTTGCTCAGGAGGCGTTTGTGAAAGCATATATGGCACTCGATTCATTTCGCGAAGAATTCAGGTTTTCGAGCTGGATTTCGACAATCGCTACAAACCTTGCGCTGAATCATCTGAGGCGCCAGAAGCGTCAGGTGTCGACTGAAGACTATCCGATAGAGGAGATCATCGCAGACCCGAATCCGAGCACAGACCCGGCGA
>JAJRZO010000442.1 GCA_024275215.1 Candidatus Zixiibacteriota bacterium
AAATACACGGCAGCACAGCTACCGTGTGCACTTTACGAGGCAACTTAACTTTTTCAACACGCCTGAAGGCAGGGATCCAGGAAAGTTGTTCGATGCAATGCAAATGAGCACTATCTGAAACCGGTTCCGGATTCCCGCCTTCGCGGGAATGACGCATCCTAATTTTCGCAGTTTGTTTCTGCTGGTACCGGCGACGACGAAAACGTCGGTATGATCTGTCGTTCTTCGACGCATTGCTATCACCTGTAACCCACCAAGAGTGCAAACAGCGGGTGGGTTTGAAAATAGCTCGATCACATGTGCAGGGCATGATCCGCAGCCTTGAACCCTGCTTCGAGAATCGCCTCACTCACAGTCGGATGCGCGTGCACAATCGTACCGACATCTTCGAGCGTGCCTTCGAGTTTCATTATCGCCACAGCTTCAGCAATCATATCTGTCGCGCCGGGCGCGACTATATGAACACCCACAACCTCGCCATATTTTGCATCGGCAAGTATCTTGACGAATCCTTCCGAGACTCCCTCGGCCATCGCTTTGCCATTGACCGACATCGGGAATTCACCCACGCGGTACTCGATTCCCTTTTCTTTCAGCGCTTCTTCTGTGATTCCTACCGATGCGACTTCAGGATCAAGATAGATATTCATTGGTGATTTTGTGTAATCGAATGGCACTTTGATGCCCGCCATGTGATTCACAGCGCAATTACCCTGCGCCGAACCGGTATGAGCCGTTATCTGCCCGGTAACATCTCCGACTGCGTAGATATTTCCGACAGATGATTGCATAAACTCATTGATCTTTACGAAGCCGTTTTCAAGTGCAATATCGATTCCTGAAATATCGGGCAATATCGCTGTCCTGTCAGAACAATTAATGATCTTCTCGCATTCGATGAAGTCATCTCCTGCGTACACTCCACCATCGGCATCTTTTGATATGCCTGATTCAAAATACACTTTGATACCGAGTTTCGTAAGCTTGTCAACAATGTATTTAGAGAGAGAGCCGTCGAGAAATCCAATAATTGTTTTATCCGGTGCGACAATCGTAACTTTCTTCCCGATCATTCTGAACATGGTTGCAGTCTCACATGCCATGGCGTTACCACCATACACAAGAAATGTTTCCGGAACGGATTCGAGAACGAACAACTCATCGAGTTCGACAACTTTCGATTGATCGACCGCACCGAATGCCGATCTGTCGGGTCTCGACCCGGTCGCAATCAGAATGTTTTTTGCGGTGTATTTGTCCTCGCCGACCTCGACAGAATTGGCTTCGGTTATCTTAGCTTCGCCTGTAATTGTATCAACGCCATTCTTTTTCAACAGGAATTCAACACCCTTCACCAGCCGTGTGACAATTCTGCTCTTTCTGGCTACCGCTTTCTTCCAGTTAAAACTGAGTGCTTTCTTGTCGATTCCATCGATGCCGAATGTCGCCGCTTTTTCGATCCTGGCAAACAGCTTCGCGCTCTCCATGAGCGTTTTTGATGGTATGCAGCCCCAATTCAGGCACATTCCGCCGATAGTTTCTTTTTCGACAATCGCTGTCGACATACCGAGCTGACCCGCCCTGATCGCCGCGACATAGCCAGCAGGACCGGAACCGATTACTATCAAATCATATTCTTTCATCACTGGTCTCCTGAGGTTAACTACATCACAAGCATCGCTACCGGATCGGCGAGCAGCATCATGACATCCCTGATGAATCTCGCGGCATCGGCGCCATCGACAATCCTGTGGTCGACCGAGAGCGAAAGTGGCAGCATATTTCCCGGCACAATTTCACCGTTTTTGATTATCGGTTTTTGAACGATTCTGCCGATTCCGAGTATCGCTACATTCGGATAATTTATGATCGGGACCCCGTATATTCCCGCTATAGAACCGTAGTTCGTAACGGAGAAAGTCGAATCCTTCAGTTCATCGAGAGTAAGCTTCCGTTCACGGGCACGCTCCGACTTGTCTTTGAGTTCATTCGCCAGTTCAATTATGCTCTTCCTGTCTGCATCTTTGATCACAGGGACAATCAAACCGTCAGGCGTATCAGCGGCAAAACCGATATTGTAATAGTTGTTATAAATTACGCGGTTGTGCTGCATATCGAGACGGCAGTTGAGCGTCCTGTGGTTTTTCAACGCATGGACGACCGCCTTGATGATAAACGGCAAATATGTCAGTTTCACACCCTGTTCGGCGAGTTGATCTTTCTTCTCTGAACGGATATCGATCAATCGTGAGATTTCGACTTCCTCGAATGTTGTCGTATGCGGCGCAGTAAAACGCGATTCGACCATACGCGCAGCAATCGTTTTGCGGATCTGTGTCAGTTCAACAACTTCAGTTCGACCTTCGACAGGCTCAGGAATTGTGCTCGCAGTAGCTGACTTTACACCTGTTTTCGGTCCAGTTTGTTTCTCATCAAAAGCCCGCTTAATATCAGCCTTCATTACGCGACCGCCCGGTCCGGTACCGCGAACAGTGTTGATGTCGACACCAAGATCTTTTGCCATTTTTCGCGCGACAGGAGTTGCAAGCGCTCTCCGGGTTTCTTCCTTTTCAACCTCATCTTTGGCAGCTTCAAGACCCTCGCCGGTAGCGGGAAGAAATGCGTCAGTCGCAGCGTCTTCGATCTCTCCGACAACACCGAATCCTGCTTCTTCGACCTTTACAGTCGCAGCTTCTTCGTCGATCTCATCCGGTTCGCCTTCGATTTCAAGCTCGATCAGCGCGTCATCGACATTGATGACTTCGCCGACTTTGCCGAACGTATTTTTCACAATGCCAGTTTTTGGACATGGAATATCGGCGACAACCTTGTCGGTTTCGACCTTGACGACCGGATCACCTTCGTTGATGGTCTGTCCTTTTTTCGCGAACCATTCGAGGATCTTCCCCTCTGTAATCCCCTCTCCGATGTCCGGGAATTTGAATATATACAGCATCGATCCTCCCTTAGAACTTTATCGTCTTTTTAATGGCCTCGTAGACCCTTGCTGCGTCCGGAAAATAGAAATCCTCGCCTTTCGGCAACGGTATAACTGTATCGTAACCCGTTACACGCGCAGGCGGAGCTTCGAGATGCAGAAACGCTTCCTCGTTCGCTATCGCCATCAGCTCGGCAGCGACTCCGAATGTCCGCGCGGCTTCGTGGACAACTAACAGTCTTCCGGTTTTTCTGATCGATTCGACTATTGTTTGTTTGTCAAACGGGTATATAGTTCGCAGGTCGATCAATTCTATCGAGTAGCCATCTTTCTTCGCATGTTGAATCGCCTGCTGCACGACTCTGCTCATCGCGCCATAAGCGACAATGGTCAACTGCTCGCCCTGCTGCAGCACTGATGCCTTACCGATTTTTATGCGATAGATTTCCTCCGGGACATCCTGCTTGATTGCGCGATATATCTTTTTCGGTTCGAGAAACAACACAGGGTCGTTGTCTTCGATAGCGCTTATCAGAAGTCCTTTCGCATCATACGGCGTCGATGGTATGACGACTTTCAATCCGGGAATATGTCCATAGATAGCTTCGGTGCTTTCCGAATGGTGTTCCAACGCCCGAATTCCACCGCCATACGGCGCCCGGATTACCATCGGGACAGAAAACATGCCGCGCGTGCGGGTTCGCATCCTCGAAACATGAGAAATAATCTGATTGAAAGCGGGATACATGAAACCGGAGAACTGAATTTCACAGATCGGCCTGAGACCGTTGACAGCCATGCCGATGCCTGCCCCGATCAGCACTGATTCTGCAAGCGGTGTATCGAAAACACGTTTCTCGCCGTATTTCTCCTGCAGACCATCGGTGACCCTGAACACTCCGCCTTCAAACCCGGCATCCTCGCCGAACAGAACAATGTTTTTGTCGTCAGCGAGCTTCAAGTCGAGAGCCGAGTTGATAGCCTGTACCAAATTCATGACAGCCATGCTCAGCCCCCCATCCTGTTGACATGGTTGCGGACTTCGATCATTTGTTCCTTCAGGCTGTCCGGCATTTCCTCAAATGTGTATTTGAAAATGTCTTCAATAGGGGTTGCCTTGTATTGCTCGAACTCGGCGAACTGGCTTTCGATATCCGAAGTTGCCTCCTCTGAGTAATCTTTTTCTTTCGCGTCATCCCAGAGTCCTTTCTTTTCAAGCCAGACTCTCAGCCGCAGGAGCGGGTCTTTTGCTTCCCACTCTTTTTCTTCTTCCGCAGAGCGATAACGCGAGGGATCATCCGAGGTCGTATGTGCGCCGAGCCTGTATGTGATCGCTTCAATCAACACGGGACCATTTCCATCGCGGGCATATTTTACAGCTTCCGATGTTGCACGGTAGACAGCGAAAAGATCGTTGCCGTCGATCTGAATGCCGGGCATATCGTAGGCTATCGCTTTCTGCGCTATTGTTTTTGACTTTGTCTGCTTTTCGCGAGGGAGTGAGATTGCGTAGCCATTGTTGTTGCAGAAGAATATCGTCGGGCATGAAAAAACCGCCGCCCAGTTCAACGCCTCGTGGAAATCGCCCTGCGATGATCCGCCATCACCGAAATATGTGATGACAACATCTTTTTCGCCTTTGTAATTCGATGCGAAACCGATTCCTACAGCATGTGTAAGTTGTGAAGTTATCGGAACGGAGACAGGCAGGAGTCTTGTGCCATCGGGATAACGGCTGCCTTCTTCGCTGCCGCCGAAATAGAAGAAATAATCCCGCATTGTCGCGCCTTTGACCAGCCACGCTCCCAGTTCACGGTATGCCGGAACCATCCAGTCGGTTTTTTCGAGCGCCAGTGCGCTTCCGACCGCCGCGGCTTCCTGTCCGATATTTGTAGGCAGTGTATATAGCCGTCCCTGTCGCTGGTATGAGACAGCCTTGAGATCACCAATGCGAGCGTACAGCATAGTCTTGTACGCATCGACAATCTTATCGTCCGGCAGTTTCGGCATCCATTCCGGCGCGACAATCTCGCCGCTCTCATTCATTATTGTAAGCCGCTTTCCCTGAAGCGGATCGAATGTACTAAACATGGTTGCTCCTCTTTCTTTTTATTATCGACCGCCAGCCAAATTCCTGATGCTGTCCGATACAGTCTACTGTTGGTCGTTAAAGTCGAAAACCGATGCTAAGCCCAAAAGTTCCCCTGTCAAGTCCATTATCGGTTGTCGCGCCGTTGAGAAAATCAATTCTTGTGTGCGCAGAGGCTGTGCCTCTGCGCTCAACGTCGGGGCACAGCCCCGACGCGAGCACGGGAGATAGAAGTGTCACGTTTCTCACCCCGCTCTGCGGGATTCGGAACACGACCTGCTTTTGGGACAATCTCTCCACATCTGCCGAGTTTCAACACGATGATTAACAAAATAGAAAGCATTCGTCAGGAGCGCAGGGCTCCTGACCTACAATCTAATGACCCTCGCGGGCATGAGCGACAAGATTGCTATTTATTTTCATGCTCACGTTCAAGGTATTTTGTTAATGGATAGACGCATTCATCCGGTAGTCGCTGACCGGCGAGACATAAAAGTGACCGCGAACCGTTCCTGCGACTATCGCCATTGCTATCAATCAGGCAGCCAAACCGGCATCCGAGACATTTCTCGGTCTGGATATCGATCCTTGATGCAGTCGCAGTAGCAACATCGGCTTCCGCCCGACTCCATTCCGGTTCGCTTCCGTTTTTCGTAACCTCCATATTGTGAAGTCTCGTGAATACCATCCTGCCGCGATCAAAATTCATCACTGCGCGGCATGAGATCCTGTCACCGTCAGCGAGCCGGAATCTATCCTGAGTTTTGTCTGATATTCGTGCAAAACAGGTGTCATCGAACAAATCGATATTGATGTATGCGCTGTCGAATACGGCAAGCCAGTTCAAAAAGGCATAGCACTCGCGATTCGCATAGCCAGCGATCCTGAAATTAGGCTTGATGGTTCTGACAACAGCATCGAGTTCGACTTCTTTCCCTGTTACACTGCTGAGCCAGTAGTCGAACTCTTCCACATCAAGTTTGAATTTCCTGAATTCCAAATCCGATATATTCAGCTTCGGCTTCTGAATGTACTTATCCTCGAAAAATTCTTTGCAACTGAAACAGAGCCTTCCGACGTGTTTGATCTTTTTCGGGCAGGCATGGCCTTTGTCAAGCAAACGGCATTTCCACACGAAAACGATACAACCATCAGGATAGCACTTTTTCTCATTGAGGATATGATGCGGCGTGACCATACCGCCGAATCTGAAGTGCGCGGAATGTGGGCAACTGAAAACATCCGAGCGCTTGTAAAGATTTGTGAATATCTTACGCATAAGCCCTCGAAACAAATGCGATACCAGCAAGGGACAGACATTGATGTCTGTTACTCACAAATATATAACCTTGTGATAGTGTTTCTCCTAATGATAAACGCTTGCCGACCTGCACGGAAGAAAACTCAATCTCTATGCGAGCATAAACCATAAAACCATAAAACTGTTTTATCCTGAAACGCTTGCGCCGCATGCGATTGAAAATGTACATCCCAATAACATATCGACTATCTCCCATATAACTGATGACCGGATGGCTTCTCTCTGAACAGCAATCGCCCCTGCTCAATTTCTGCGCAACCTGTAACACAATGAGGCTCATTGCGTTACAATAGCTCAGCCACACCCCGTGATATATGATTCCAAATGGCATTGCCATTGCGATAGAGATTCGCAAGTGCATCTGGGAGCTTCTTACGAAAGGAGTTGGGGTGAAGGTCAAGTTTACTCTTACGATGGATGACCTGACAGTCGCCGGTGATCACTACGATGAGGTCACTATCGACTGGGTCTCTGAGGTCGCACAGGACGAAGTCCTCAAGTTATCGCAGCAATGGATTACATCACAGAACTTCCTGACACATCGGATGGTAGGCCTGACAAACGTCGGCGAGTCATCGCTGACAATCGAACCGATGGAAGGGAATCAACTCTGACAGGTGGATCTCATGGATATTGATATTGACCAGATCGCAGCAATTTTGTCTCCCATAATTGGGTCGATCTCAAAGAACGCTGCGGCTTTGGATGAGTTTCTGAGAACGCATATAACATTTGTTCCGCCAATGGTCATCTATTTTGGAGCGCTGATGCTCGGAGTGGTTCTGATTGTATATGCGACAAAAGTAGCTGTCAAACTGGCGATATTCGTTGTGCTTCCCACTATTGGATCCGCTCTCCTCGTTACAAGATTCTTTCCGGAACTCCAGGCAACGACTGTACTACCGGCAACCGTAGCAGTCTTCGCGGGGCTGTTCATTCTGAAGAAATAGTCCATTATATTAGCTGTCATCCCCGGGGATTAGGTGTCAATCTCCAAGTGAGATCGACCTGCTCTCAAAGATTAACACCGCAGTTCAGACACTCTTGGAGCCTGATGCTTTTGCATCAATTCTCATCCACATAATTCGATGTCAAATCCCAGGCGGAATTGACCTGTTGTGAGTCTATTGACTGTGGATAAAAACCCACAATTACAAGCTCAGCAACACCCGTTTCCTGATGAAACCCATGCGTAAGCAACTATTGGCCAGGCGCTTTAGCCGATTGTCACAATCGGCATGTATGTTGCAAATACATTTGTAGACAGTGACTAACAAAGAAAGGACTTGCCATGTGGTTCCGTCGAAGAACCCGGCGCGAGCGATGTCCGATCTGCTCAAGCAAACTTAGCAGGATAGGAAAACACAGCGTCTGCCAATCGTGCTGTGTGGAGATCGAAGGAACGAGTCTCAAACCATTGAAAAACGCTGACTGGCATGTCAGCACACCTGTAGATCAGAACCGCTGAGAAGATTTCGCATGACTGAGACGAGACGCTGTACCATTTGTGGAAAAAACATGAAGGAGTTCAAAGGCATCTTCATGTGTCTTTCCTGCAATGACAAGTACGGTGAATATTACAGTTTCTTCTCATCGGCTGCTGCCGAGTTCAAGAATTCAGCCGGCAAAGATGTTGAGATGATTGAATGCCCCGGGGTTACTATCTATGATGAGGGCAACTCTGAGGTTATCCGTGGAGTCAAATGGAATGACCCACAGGATTTCTCGAAAGGACACAAAATCGTCGGGAGTCCGATGTATGCGCCGGGCCACAGGCCAAGACGTGTCGTACCAAAAGATAAAAGAAGCAACATCGCACGCTGTCAGGCATGTCAGGATTTCACCGTGCGTATGAGAATATTCAACAATCAGAAAATGAAAGGTGAGTTCCGACACGAATCGCCGATACTGCCCAAAGATCATCCCCGTGAGAATTTCAATCCCCGAAGTGTTGAAACCTGACTTCCTGTAGCTCATATCCCCTCGGGATATGAGAAGACTGAATGCCGGATCAGGTCCGGCATGATGATTCCCGTAGCGAGAAATCTGGCCATAGCGTTGTCTTTATCTCGTTATTCTATCGATAGTTACAACAATATAAAAAACGAGGTACGTATCTGGAGCAGGCTTTTGACCTGAAGTGTCCGGATTGTCAAATCTAACCTTTGACTGTCCAGAAACTGGACGATCCTGTTATCTGCTAACTTATTGTTATTCAATCAAGTTCCTGATAGACGATTTTTCTATCCATATAAGCGTCGAAATAGTTGACACTTTGATCGATTGACAACTTCACGCCAATTAGCGCGCGCAAGCATAACATAATGCCTCACTTGCAGTTGCGGGTGGAGCCGCGTGGCGGCATGCCTGTTGCTTATAATTTGCGCAGGAAGTGCATAATTATGAAGAATAATCAGTTACATATTCAACATTCTGGGAGGAATGGAATGAACAAACTTACAAGGATCGCACTAACGCTCGCGATGGCGTTCATGCTTTGCGGAACAGCCAACGCATGGTACCTCGATTTCGAGTGGGGACTGGGACACGACTATGAGCCAGTTGCGTCAGGTGTTCCGGGTCTTCAATTTACTACTACTGGTGACTACGACTGGGTCTATGCTGACATTACAACTGGGCTTTACAATGCCACCAGTGACAATGGTGATGTTTATGGTACAGGCAACTACTTTATGTCGGGAAATGTTTGCACCTGGCTTGGACCGAATGCCAATGTGGGAAGAATTGATTTCCTGAATCAAGATGGTTCCTGGTTCACTACGGGATATTGCTCGCTTAGTGATTTCTTTCTTGAAGCCTATGATAAATTTGATAATCAGATTGATGTTTCCGTAGGTGCTCCCAATACACAGGACATGGGTGGTACAGGGCTGAACTACCTCACAGTTTCTTCTGCTGACAACAACATTGCGTATGTGTTGTTGCACGATACTGGCAACTACTGGATTGCCGACAATATGTCAGGTGACGCATCTGATGTCGAAGATCCGTCAATCCCAGAGCCGGCAACACTGTTGCTTCTTGGCGCTGGGTTGCTCGGTGGCGGCATCCTGAGAAAAAGAGCTAAATAGCATAAGCGAGGGGTCAACAGGAGGCAATTATGACAAAGATTATTTCAACATTCGCGCTGGCTGTGATCATGATTCTGGCGACCTCGACTGTTAGTCAAGCCTGGTTCCTCGATTTCGAGTGGGCGCTTGGTCAGAACTGGCAGCCCATCGCGGATGATGTGTCCGGTCTGAATTTTACGACCACTGATGGAAATGAGTGGTTGTATGCGGATATCAATTCCGGCATGTACAATGTACAGAATAACCTCGGTGACTGGTATGGTAGTGGCGAATGGCACCTGAATGATTATGTCTTCGCATGGCTTGGACCTCACCAGGACGCTGGTCGGATCGATTTCCTGAATAAGGATGCATCATTCTTTACAGTTGGTTACAACTCGTTTTTCAATTTCCATGTAGAAGCGTATGACGAATTCGATAATTTGATCGATGTAGCAATCGGTCCGCCGAATACCAAGTCATACGGTGGTATCGGACTTGATTATCTGACTGTCAATGCGCCAAGTCAGAATATGGCTTATGTCCTTCTTCACGACACTGGCGACATGTGGCTTGTCGATAATATGTCTGGTGACGCAAGCGGAGTCGATGAAACGCCTATCCCCGAACCAGCAACTCTCCTGCTGCTTGGCACAGGTTTGATCGCTGGCGGAATCCTACGCCGCAAGTACTACAATAAGTAGTTACTACTTACTCCGATTTATGAGGGGTCGCTTACGCGACCCCTTTTCTATTGGTCAATGCTTTGGAAAATCGATAACTTCAATATTGTAAACTTGAGTTGGTACCGTATCTCTATTGTAATTGCGGTTATCCTGATCCAACACTCTTTCCAACCAACTTGAGTTTACGATTTACGCCTCCGGCACCTGATTAGCTGCTCGCTCCCCACACACTGTCGCGCCCCACACTCTATTGTCACACAATCGCTTACAGCGATCAGGCTATTCAGTCGTGAATTTGGGCAAGGCATTTGCAATAACGCTTCTCCAGAGAAAAAGAATCATTGGAAACCGGAATTATGACAGACAGCCAGAGAAAACCGAGAGTCCTGATCGTTGATGATGACATCACTTTCCT
>JAJRZO010000443.1 GCA_024275215.1 Candidatus Zixiibacteriota bacterium
CCCAGCCATCGCCACCAAACGCCCAGACAGATTTCCTGACCAGATAATCGGCAATTGAGAGGAGTTGCTTTGATTTGTCATCAGACCTTCCTCTGAGAGCGTCTTTGAGATTCTCGATTTCGGCTCGCAGGGATTCGATCCCAAGCTGTGTAGACTGGTCGGCATTAAGAATCGCATCAGCTTTATCCGGGAAGACCTCTCTAAGCAGTTCAGCAGCAAACTCGGTCAGCTTGTCGACAGTCAGTCTCATTCCGAATGCAAACTCAGCGTTATCTTCAAAAAGCGAGTTCGACCAGGTCGGACCACGCCCGTCACCACGAGTGCAATAGGGAGTTGTCGGAAGATTTCCTCCGTAGATCGAGGAACAACCCGTAGCATTTCCAACCATCAGCCTGTCGCCGAAAAGCTGACTGACAAGTTTGATATAAGGCGTCTCGCCGCATCCCGCACATGCGCCGGAATACTCAAAGAGCGGCCTGATAAACTGACTGCCCTTGATTGTAGCCGGATTGAAGAGCGAAAGATCGGTCTCCGGAATCTTCAGGAAGAAATCATAATTCTCACGCTCCTGCTTGCGCAACGGAACCTGCGGTTGCATCTTGAGAGCTTTTTCCTCGGTGCGATTGCCCTGCTCGTCCTTCTTGTGGGCAGGGCAGACATAAACGCACAGGCTACAGCCGGTACAATCTTCAGGAGCAACCTGGATAGTGTACTTCAGCCCCTCAAATCCTTTTCCTCTGGCATCGGCATGTTTGAAAGTCGATGGTGAGTTGTTGAGATCCTCAGGTTTGTACGCTTTCATCCTGATTGCAGCATGCGGGCAAATCAGCACACACTGACCGCACTGAGTGCAAGTCTCTTCATCCCAGACCGGGATATCGACCGCGATATTTCTCTTCTCGTATTGTGTTGTTCCCAGCGGGAATGTGCCGTCGTCGGGCATCCACGAAACGGGCACTTCATCGCCTTTGTTCTGGATGATTTTCCTGACGACTGTCGTAACATATTCAGGAGCATCATCCGGTACGACAGGCGGCATGTGTTTCGTGCTGGTAGCCTTCACGGGAACATCAACCTGCTCGATATGTTCGAGCGCGGCATCGACAGCGTCGAAATTCATCTTGACGATATTTTCGCCTTTGCGACCGTAGGTTTTTCGGATCGCATCCTTGATCGCCTTGACTGCTTTGTCTTTCGGAAGGATCCCTGATATGACAAAGAACGCAGTCTGCATAATCATGTTTATTCGAGCGCCCAATCCGAGCTTCTTGGCAAGATCGATTGCGTTGATGACATAGAACTTGACTTTTCTGCTGACGATGGATTCCTGAACTTCAACAGGCAGCGTATCCCATACTTCGTCTTTGTTGTACGGGCTTGCCAGCAGGAACGTCCCACCTTCGACAATGTTGTGGAGCATGTCGAACTTCTCAAGGAACGTATAATTGTGACACGCCACGAAATTTGCACGGTCGATCAGGTACGGGCTGCGAATGGGATTCTTGCCGAATCTTACATGCGAAACTGTGACAGCTCCGGCTTTCTTGGAGTCGTAAACAAAATAGCCCTGTGCGTAGAAGTCCGTGTTATCACCAATGATCTTGATCGAGTTTTTATTCGCGCCAACAGTGCCATCTGCGCCGAGACCATAGAACATACCCTGGAAAACATCATCGCCGGTAACGGAGAATGACGGGTCGAATTCGAGACTCATGTGCGTGACATCATCGTTTATAGCGACGCTGAAATGGTTCTTCGGGGTGGCTTTCTTCATGTTGTCGAAAACAGACTTGGCGTGTGCGGAATTGAACTCTTTCGATCCGAGGCCATATCTGCCGCCGTAGACTTCCGGCATTTTCTCAAATGGCGCTTTGCCTGCCGCAATGATTTCATTCAAGGCCGCATGTACGTCGGTGTACAGAGGTTCGCCGACCGCACCGGGTTCTTTTGTTCTGTCGAGAACGCTGATTCGTTTGACAGTCGATGGAAGAGCTGCCGCGAAAGCATCAACTGAGAATGGCCTGTAGAGCCTGACTTTGATCATGCCCACCGATTCGCCTTTTGCGACGAGATAGTCGACCAGCTCATGGACAGTCTCAGCACCCGATCCCATCAGGATGACC
>JAJRZO010000444.1 GCA_024275215.1 Candidatus Zixiibacteriota bacterium
GGTCCATTTAACATCAACGCATTCAATGGATTCCCGCCTGCGCGGGAATGACGCTACTTATTTCCGTAAACAGAATTACCTGTATTTCACATCTTTTGGGACAACCTCTCCACATCTGCCGCTTCTTGTAACTGGCACCCCACCTTTTAGGTGGGATAAAATTGTGGTTGATTGAGAAACCCACCCGAAGGGTGCCCACCCTGCCACGTTCGCCCTGGATGTGACTATTCACACGGCGCGGGGCCACCACCGAAGATATACTCAATCAGATATACGACATCATCGATATCGATTCCAGTTGAACAGTCGGCGTCGCCGGTCCACAACGGATCAGGTGCAGGGCCGCCGCCGAAAATGTAATCGATCAGATATACAACATCATCAATATCAATCTCACCCGATCCATCGGTATCCCCGCGCACGAATATTTCCTCGACAACGGTAATCGTGTACTCGCGTTGTTCGGTCGCAGGCGGTGAATCGGAATCAGCGCAGAGTATAGTAAATGTGTAGTCACCGATCTGAGTCGGCGTCCCGGAGATTTCGCCTGTGACCTGATCGAGAGAAAGTCCGTCAGGCAGTTGCCCCGCAACTATCTGCCAGCTGTAATCCGGTACGCCTCCGACAGCGGTGAAAGTGAAACTATACTGGCTGTCGAGTTCGGCGTCGGGGAGGTTGTTAGCAACGATGTGCATAGTGAAGCCGACCTGCTCGACTGTCTTGAGAATGTCGTCGTCAGGATCAATCTGGATATATACTGCTGGTCCCGGCATATTGAACTGATACAGATCGCCGGCAGAACCATTCCACACGGTAAACGATGAATCGTATCCGCTCGAATGTGCAACTATCGGGACATTCATCGGAAACACGCCATCCATATTTTCCTGAGCGAGGTACAGACTGACAAGATATCCGCCGTTCGCTGTGTCTTCTTCTGAAATAAACGAATATTTGTAGTCAGGTTGACCGTTCTGATAAACCCATGCGTTAAAAAACCAGCTCATATCGGAGCCATAGAACATTGACATCACAGAGCTGAGGTCCTCAGTAGTTGCAGCCCCGCCCGCGAATTCGGAGTCGAACAGGTAGTATTGCATTGCCGGGAAAAACTTGTCATCTCCCATCTGGCGACGAAGCATGTGCACCAGCCATGAGCCCTTGTCATAAACTGTTACGCCATCAAAAATCTGCTGAGTTTCTATGTCTTCGACGTACGGCGTTCCGGCATCGATATGCCTCTGACCCATCAACCAGTTTTTCGCAGTCGCCCAGCCATAGTTGAATTCGAAGTACAGAACCTCGATATACGATGCAAAACCCTCGTTCAGCCAGATATGATTGAATGTCGCGCATGTTACCTGATCACCGCACCACTGATGACCGAGTTCATGTGCGATCACATACTCAGTGTTGAAATTCGGGCCAATAGATGTGGATGTCTGATGCTCCATTGCGCCACCGGCATCCCAGTGCATGTGGCCGTATTTCTCGTCGACAAATGGATACAACCCGAAGTAATAAGATATCGCATTTAGCGCGGGAATAGTGTAATGAACCATATAATAAGTTGAGTATGATGGATTCTCAGGTGGAGTTGATGGAAAATAGTTGTGATCTACCGGCATGAATTGTCCCGGCTCATATTCCCATTGCTGCAGGACATGATCGAAATCGCTCAGCGAGAAAGCAATCAGGTATGTCGTTATCGGATACTTCTCGAACCAGTGGCTGGTCGTAGTAGTGCCATCGCTTGTCTTGGATAGCAGAGTGCAATTCGAAATGCAGTCGTATATTGCTGATCCATTATATGACGGGTATCTGTATATTAAATCAACACTGTCGGGCTTGTCAAATGTGAAGTCTTTGCATGGAAACCAGAATCGTGATCCGAAAGGTTCGGTTGATGTGAAAACAATAGGCTGCCCGTTGTAATCATCGAAGTACATTCCGCCATTCCAGCTTTCCGGCGAGATGCCATTGTAGTCAATCTTCAGGGTAAATTCTTCGCCTGCGTCGAATGTCTGTGTGAAATTGATCGTGAGAATTTCAGTTGTGTGTGAAAATGTCTGAGAAACGCCGTCAAGTTTGATATCCGTTATAGTCAGATCAGGTGTGAATGTCAGATCGACATACGAGAGACCTTCAACAAGGCTCGAGGCAGTCATTTCGACATAACCATCGAGGCTTCCCGCGTCAATATCAATGTAGATGTTTATCTTGTAGAACAGCACATCATAGTCATACATATTTGCTGTCGGATAGCTTTCGAGGAATGAATATTGTGATCCGCGAGCCTGAGATTCCTTTTCCTTCGCCTTCTGCATACACGCATGCTTTTCAACTCTCTGATCGATCATACGCTGCATCTCAGCATCGGATGGCGGTGTCATGATTGTTTCGGGCTTTTTGTCAGGGAAAATCGTGATTCCAAATGCTGTCGAAATGCTGAGTGTTAGAACTACCAGCACAAAGATCGCTGTCAAACTAATCCGGGAAATCATGATGTTACCTCCAATGGCATGTAGTCGCGCGTGAGAATGTGATAAGTCCTGTTTGTAATGTAAGCAGAATATTGATTTGGTCAATCGATATTAGGCACAGACTTCCCCAAATATCTACAGGTCGAACATTGGTGTTTGTCATACCGAACTCAATGTGAAACGGAGCTGTTCAGCTATTTTTCTCTGTCATTTACTACAATCTCAGGTGCGAACTTTGCGAAACAAGTTCGCATTAGTGCGAAGTTCGTCATTGTTGTGGGACAACGACTTATGATTTAGTGCGAAGTTTAGGTGCGAACCTGCGATTTTTGCACAAAATTACACATCTCAAAAACACCTCATTTATTTACGTAACTCATTGTACTGCAACATGTGTAAATTGTCTGCAATTTGTGCAGGGTTTTGGCATAGCAGTTGCAATACATGTGGTTGTAACCGAATTTCTGTTTGTGCACGGCACATGTCCACATGTGCCGGATTTGAACGTGACATCGGCAGATGTGGGCATCTGCCGGACACAAGTATCACTTACCAACGGGAAAGGAGGTGGTAATACTGGAATGAATGGTCGTCATTAACCCCGAATGATTTATTGACTAAACAGCAGCTTGGTTTGATATTGATAACGGATCAATATCGAAGGAGGTTACTTTGAGGAAACGAGGGGGGAATCGAGTGTGTGTTTCACCATCGTCGCACCAGCGCATAACATCGTCATTTCCGCGCGATATGAAACCCACCCAAAGGGTGGGCCACCCAGTGCGCACTTTGTCATTCCCGCGGAGGCGGGAATCCATCGACTTGTCGAACCTGCGCCTTGCGCATTGCGCTAGACTCATTGGTTTCGACCTGCTCGGTGTGTTGCTGCTGCTTGCCTTCATGCTGTTCGCACTCGGTTGCGGCTCCGACAAAGTCGTCAACAGCGATGACAAGATCGCCCCATCGACTATTGTCGATCTTGTCGCCGGTTCAGCGACGAGCAGCAGTGTGACATTGTCATGGACATCGCCGGGCGATGACGAGGACGACGGCACAGCATCAATGTATGACATCAGGTATTCGA
>JAJRZO010000445.1 GCA_024275215.1 Candidatus Zixiibacteriota bacterium
AGACGGCGCGATTTTGCGCCCCTCAGACAGGATGACTGCTCTTTTGATCCTGTTTTCGAGTTCACGTACATTGCCCGGCCATTCGTAAGAACGCATCCGGGAAATAGATTTGCTATCGAAACTGCAGCCAACACGGTTGTTTTCTGCGGAGAATTTCTCCAGGAAATAGTTAGCGAGAATGATAATGTCGTCTCCCCTGTCGCGCAACGGAGGTAAATCGATATTGATAACAGAAAGCCGATAGTACAGGTCATCACGGAATTTACGGTCGTTGACCTCATTGATGAGCTTACGATTGGTGGCAGCTAAAACTCGCACATTCAGCTTAATCGGGGTAGTCCCGCCGACTCTTTCGATTGTTTGTTCCTGAAGAAATCGCAGGAGTTTCACTTGAAGCATAAGCGAGAGTTCACCGATCTCGTCGAGGAAAAGCGTCCCGCCATCAGCCATCTCGAACTTGCCGATCTTCTGTGAAACAGCATCAGTAAACGCACCCTTTTCGTGACCGAACAACTCAGACTCGAGAAGTGTCTCAGGAATTGCACCGCAGTTGATAGTGATCAAGGGTTTGTCATGTCGTGGCGACTGATTATGCAGTGCCTTAGCGACGAGTTCCTTGCCGGTTCCCGATTCACCGGAAATTAGTACAGTGTAGTCCGATCCGGCGATGGTTCTGATTTTCTTGAAAACATCAAGCATCATCGGCGAGGAACCGATAATCTCGTGGAAACTGTCGCCGGTCATCCGGGACTGCAACTGACGGTTTGTCAATTCGAGACGTTTGACATACAATGCCCGCTTAACGATTATCTTCAATTCATCGAGATCGACAGGTTTCTGGAAATAATAATGCGCTCCGGCTTCGATGGACTTCAGCGCAGTCTCCCGTTCTTCGTTTCCGGTCACCATGATGATCTTCATGTCAGGATTGATTTCGAGCGCATCGACAAGCAAATCAAGGCCGTAAGTGTCTTCCCCAATCGAGGAAAGTGCAATATCGATTGTTGCCACATCAGGGCGTTCGTTTTTGATGATCTGAATTGCGGTTTTAGCATCGGCAGCTTCCAGGACATCGTACTCATCTATAAGCGCCCATTTGATCTGCGACCTGATCCCCTCTTCGTCGTCAACAATCAATATCTTAGCCATTGCCTGAACATCCTTTTCTACTGTGGTTGCCGGACTTTGGCAACAAGACCTGGAATGTGGTTCCTTCGCCTAATCTCGAAGATACTTTGAATGCGCCGCCCATCCGCTCGAGCAGATCCCGAGACTGGTATAAACCTATGCCGAGTCCTTTCTTTTTCGTTGTCTCAAACGGACGGAAAAGCCTTCTGTTGATAAACTCCTGATCCATCCCGATTCCTGTGTCCGTCACTTGTATTACGACGCACATTTCCTTCTCAGTCAGCGTAACAGTAAGCTTACCGCCATGTGGCATCGCCTCGACTGCGTTTACAATCAAGTTTTCAGTTATGCTCGAAAGCTGTTCTCTGTCAGCCATTGCGTGAGAGACTTCACCGAGGTTTTCAATATAGCGAATACCATCAAGCTGTTCGAGGCCAAGTTTGTCTCTCAAATTAGCAATCAACTCGATCAAATTGCAATCTATAAGTGACGGTTCCGACAATTGATCCGTACTCTTCAGTTTGGCGATAATCGACTGCATTCTGCCGACCGCTCCCTGCAAGGTTACAAACGCCGACTCTTGAAACTCGGGACTGCCGACATTTTTTTTGAAATTCTGCATCAGCATGGACAACATCGAGATCGAGTTCTTCAAATCGTGCATGATAAACGCTGAAAATTTATGAAAAGACTCGATTTGCCGTGCAGCAAGAAGCTCTTCAGACAACCGTGCCGAAAGTGCCGCAAGAGCGAACTGACTGCCGACAGCGCTAATGAACTGAATCTCTTTGTGGCCGAGTATTGCGGCATCTCCCTTCCGCTCAAAGAACAGGATCCCGACCACATTGCGCTTGGCAATAAGTGGCATACATACAGACCCCTGCAATGTGACTGGGAACCCTTTTGGTGGAAACTTCTCCCCTGCCGCCCGCAGGCGATCCGAGAGATCAGTCATGTCAATCGCCTCACCATGCCTGAAAATCCAGTCGGCGAAGAATGAATCTTTGTCGATCTGCGCCGCGCTATGTTCTGATGCCGGGTAGACAAGTGTAAAGATCGGAAGATGGGTGTGTTCAAG
>JAJRZO010000446.1 GCA_024275215.1 Candidatus Zixiibacteriota bacterium
ATCAAGAAAAGCCGCGATAACCTGAGATCAAGATCATCGGCTGACAGATTCTCAATGAGATCAAGTGCAATCGGCGAGGATTCGCTGCTCAGTTTTGCAGGACAATACGCGAGCTTTCTAAATGTTCGCAGCAGAGAGCTTGTCGACAGGTACAAAGATGTTATAGCTGGAAAATTTACGCCCAAGGCGATCTACTACCTGTTGAGCCACTCCCTTGAGGAAACCGATCTCGCTATGGCTGTCGGGTGTGTGACGATGATCGATTCGGTCGCCGCCGGTGTTGCATACACTCGCGATCCGATAAAGCCTGACGAGGACTATCTCCTTGTCAACTCGATCTACGGTCTCGGAAGATACCTTGTTGATGGTTCACTTACGCCTGATGTCTTTCATGTTTCGAGGGAAACCGGAAAGATTCTAAGCCAGGAGATCGCATGCAAACCTGTGCGGCTTGTTCCCCGCGAAGAAGGAGGAACAGTGGATGAACCGGTTCCTGCCGCTGAACAGAATCTGCCATCGCTCGATGAAAACAAGTTACAGCAACTTACTGAAATTGCCTTAAAACTCGAAGAACATTATGGCTGCCCGCAGGATATTGAATGGGCAGTTGACAAGTCAGGGAAGCTCTTCATTCTCCAGACTCGCCCGTTGCGGGTTCTGAAGACAAGACACTCTTCGTCTGATGTCGATCCTTCTTTGTCAAAGGTATTCATTTGTCGGGGAACGATTGCCTGCCCCGGCGCTGGCGCAGGAAAGGTTTTCAGAATATCATCGCCTCATGATCTGCCAAATGTTCCGGAAGATGCAGTCCTTGTCGCAAAGAATCCTTTCCCCGGAATAGTAACCGTGATGGAAAGAATCTCTGCGCTCATCACAGAGGTCGGAGGAGTTGTCAGCCACATGGCTACACTCGCACGCGAGTATCGCATTCCGACACTCGTGGGAGTTTCATGCAGCGGCGTACTCCAGACTGGCGTAGAGGTGACCGTCGATGCAACCGGAGGCGCTATCTACCGGGGAATCCACAAGGAATATGTTGAATCAAAACAGCACGAAAAAGATTCGTACGAGAATCTGGGCATTTTCAGGATGCTTCAAAAAGTGCTCGCAAAAGTCTCTCCCTTGCATCTTCTGAATCCTGCAAGCGATGACTTCAAGGCGGAGAATTGCGAAAGCATCCATGATATTGTTCGTTTTTCACATCAGAAGGCCGTTGAGGAGATGTTCAATGCTGCCGAGGGACTGAAGTCATCTGACAAACTCGGTGTCAGACTCAGGAGTGATATTCCTCTCGATATGAAAGTGATCTTTATCGATGAAACTTTCGAAAAGCTCAGGGACGGTAGTGAGATTGATGAATCAGACATTCCTTCCGAGCCGATGCAGTCGTTCTGGAATGGAGTCATTGAAGAGGGATGGCCTGCGGCTCCCTTGAAGGCATACAAAGTACTCGAAACATCTACTCATACACGGAGACAGTCAGGATCACGTTCATTTACCGAAAGCAGTTTCGCGATCCTGAGCAACGAATACATGATTGTCGGCCTGCACATGGGTTATCATTTCACTACTGTCGAAGCTATGTGCACTGACGATGTGAACAGGAACTTCATAAGGATTCAGTATAAAGAAGGCGGAGCCGCGCTCGACAGACGCATCA
>JAJRZO010000447.1 GCA_024275215.1 Candidatus Zixiibacteriota bacterium
ATTGACTCCGTCCGTGTACTGCACAAGTAAATCCTGTTCTTTGAGGATGACCTCGCCCTCCTCAAGCCTGCTGTCGAAAACAGCAGCCGGCATCATGCCCAACGGAAATCCTTTTGTCTTGATGTATGTTGCTTTTTCTGTATCCGAGTCAAAATACAGGAGCGGATTATGGCCCGCCGATGCGTAAATCATACTGCCTGTTTTCACCGAAAGCACACCGAGAAACATTGTAACGAACATCCCTTTGTGGATATTCTCATGCAACTCACTATTTACATCGGATAGTATTTCTTTGGGCGGTCTGTATGAACGTGCCACACGCCTGACAATATCTCTTGTCATAAGCATCACGAGCATACCGGGCAGAGACTTGCCTGAGACATCGGCAATCAGAATCCCGAGATGGTCGTCATCGAAATGGATGAAATCGTAGTAATCGCCGCCGACTTCAAGCGCGCTTTTGTATGTGCCGCCTATGCTGAAGTTGGGAAAGATGGGGAATGATTTCGGAAGTATGCTGTTTTGAATCTCTCTCGCTATCTCCAGCTCTTTCGCAATTCGTTGTTTCTCGATCAGTTCTTTTTGGGCAGTGTTGAGCTTGTGCCCCATCGTATGCAGAGTTTCCGCCAGATATGCAAACTCGTTCCTGCTCTTTATCGGAATGTCGATTTTTATGTTGTCAAGATCGGCATTCTTGAGACTGTCAATTATCAGGCCAAACGGACGCAACTTCCTGTGAAGCACTATCACAGTCATCGGAATACCGATTGCCATGACAGCCAGCGTTATGATGGCAATCAATGTAACAGAGGCTCTTCTTGCATCGTTGACAGGCGCCGACGATGCGGCCACCGACAGATTGCCAACCTCTACACCACTTTCCACTATCGGCACTGAAATGTAGATCGTATCTTTAGTGATTCGTATCCCTTCACCTGAGAGTATCAGGTCATCGTATTGGCCGGACCCAAGTTTTGAAAATGTCTTTCCTGACAGCACCTGCCTGATGTCCGTATGAGCGATGAACACATCGTCTCGCCCGCTTATGCCTGCCCAGAAAACATCCGGATTATTGCTTGCAAGTTGTTTGCAAGTATTGCTCAGAAGAAGCGCGTCGGGCGTGCTCGACCCAATAATCAGCTTACCGGCAGGCCCCGAATATGATCGTGCCTGCGTGAGCATCTTGTCGATGACATTTCGTGTTACCGTATTCACATAGCGATCCGATACGACATAGCCTGTAACGAGCATCATAGCAATGACCACAGCCGACATGTAGAGCGTAAATTCAAGTCGGATCGATTTTCTGAAGTCCGATGGTCTCGGCCAATCGACCTTGACCTCGCTATTTCGATCAGTAGTCATAGGACAATTCTTTCAGCTTTGCTATTTCGCTCTCTGTGCGTCTGATGTATTCTGCGATCTCTTTGTTGTCAGGCTCTAATGCCGATGCCTTTTTCCACAAGCCTATCGCTTCTTCAAGTTTGTTCTGACCATACAGCTCTACGCCAAGATACTTGTATGCCTCCACAAGATAATTCCTGACCGACTTGTGATCCGGAACAATACGCTCGACAGTCTCCCACTGCACAATAGCTCCCTGCAGATTTCCGGATTCAAACAATCGCTGGCCTTCAGCATAGGCATCATCGGCATTTCTTATCATCTCTGCCGTCATAGTCGGATTTTTCTGCTGAACTTTTTTCTCGTGCTTCACGCTGCGACGGCTTGTTTCGCGCGAGATGCGTTTCCTCATCTCAACACACCAGGGATGATCCGAGTAGATCGCGGATGCAGAATCGACAGATGCGAGAGCAGTCGTAAAATCTCCTGTACTGAAGGACATCGTTATTTTCTCGCGCAACCTCTCAAACTCCACTCTCTTGAGCGACTGCCTGACTTGTGGAATGCTGTCTGCAAAACTGCTGATTGTCTGCAGTACTTTCATTGCCTCAACAATCTTTCCGTAATCAATGAGAGAATCGATCGCGAACAGCCGTTGTTCAACAAGCTGATTTGTCGAACGCATCTGAGCCAGTTTGTCATCGACTCGTGATATAATAAACTGCGCCTGACCGCTCTCAGGATTTATCTCCAGTGCTTTCTCTGCAAAGTATTTTGCGCCAAGATAATTACCGGCGTCATACTGAGCAGTCGCAGAATCCAGATGAGCCGTGTAGTTCCTGTCCATTTCTATTTGTTTCAGCAATACATCGGTGCTATCGAGAAGAAGCGCGATTTCAGTCGTATCTGCTTTGACAGCCAAAGCCAGAAACATAGCCTTGTCGAGTTTGGTATTGGCAAGTTCAATCTGACCATTCTCAAGATGGCTTTTGCCATCTGTGACCAGTGATGAAATCATATCGAGGTTTCTTTGGCTGAGTTGTGAATTCAGATACGCATTGAATTCCCGCTCTTCCTTTTCCTCGCGAGCTGCTCGTCTGGCGCTTATTGTTCTGCCAAAGCTGAGCGTCATATTAAACATATGCAGTGCATCCATGTCCCGCTTGACATAGGCATAATCAAAATCAATCATCTCATATTTGACGCCCATTCCCACAGAGGGCCTGTCGCCTGAAAATCCACCTCTCAGGCTGATAGTATTTTCGACAGCGAACTCCAGGCCTGCCGCAGTCATCGGAACTACCTGATCGACTTTAGAAATGCTCGCATACAGTGTCGCTGTGCAATTCCAGTTCGTATTGGGAACGAATGTAATTTTTGCTCCTGCGTCTGCCGCATACGGCATATCGTATGAATTCTCAGCAAGTTTCAGGCTGGGACGCAAAAGATTCCTGCCATTCAGTCCCACTGTGATTTCAGGAATATGCTGTGAGTTCAGCTTGAATATCCTTGAAGCGGAGATACTTAATCCCGGTGATGATGTCGCGCTATAATCAGCAAGAGACTGGCGCTCAATACTGACAGCTACGCCCCAATCGATTCCCCGAATAGCACGACCATACCCAAGGTACATCCCCAGCCGACTTTCATCAGTTGTTCCGATAGACAAATTCTTGTCATCTCGCATATCAATATTATTGACGCCAAGACTGAACACGCCGAGTCCGAAGCCGCCGAAATCGAGAGTCGGCACAACAAGGCCGAAATGTTCGAATGACACGCCGGCTTCAAACAATCTCGTATGAAATGCACCGGTCGAAATCCGAGGAGCACGTGACAGCACGGAAGGATTCCAGAATGTTGCAGTCGTCGGATTTGGATCCGCAACCATCGATCCGCCAAGCGCCAGCTCTCTTGCGCCCGCACCCATATAGAATGGTGTGTTCACGCCCTCTGAGTTTCCGCACATAGCGCTGACAGGCAGAGCGGTAATCGCCAATAATATGAACAACATGCGTTTCATCGTATGACAGCAATCTTTCTGAGTGCATGCTCCACAATTCCGGAATCGTACTTTGCAGTGATCCTGCAGAAGTAAGTACCCGGAGCTACATTAAAGCCATTGTCATTCCTTCCGAACCATTTATCCGTATCGTTTTCACCAGCCTGCCGTATGGCATCATTCGCAAGACTCCTGACCATTTCACCAGTGATCGAGAATATCTCGATATCAACGGTCGCAGCTTCAGGCAGCACGAAAACGATATTTGTCTCTTCACCATTCGATGGGTTGAATGGATTGGGATAATTCGAGAATGACTGACTCAGTCCCTGTTCTGATATTGACAGCTCCGAACTATACAGTGGATATGATGCCTCATTCAGATCGGGATATGCAGATGTCATAAGATTTTGATCACGAAAACTGAGAGCTGTCGAATCTGAGATCACAAAGAGATAATTACCCGGCGCAGCATCCCCCCTGATATTGCAGACCAGCGAGATAACCGGCTCATCACCGCTGGAGATTTCGTAGCCGTTTTCAAGGTCAAGTCGGACATAAGAGTTTTCAAAGATACTATCTTCGGCAACAACAGCACCGCCGATTACGAGTTGAGCTTTGTCAAGTACGAATGACGCCTGAACTGAACTCAGTCCATCTGTTGTGCGCTCCACCAGTTCCGCACGAATAGAGACAAGTTCCAGATCACCTTCGCGGAATGTCGAATTGTATGAGACCGTCACAAGGGGAACCGAAAGTGATTGCTGGCCGCGATAACCTATAAGGACACCATCGCCATTAGCAGCGATCGACGGTCTCCCGGCTCGCACAAATACACTCGACACCGGTGAAGCAAGCGGCAATTCATATTCGCATTGTTCAGGTGCTGTGAATCCTGGACTGACTTGCGAATCATTGGCATCCTCGATGACGATCCCGTCACTCTGGGGAATCAACAGCATGAAATAATCATACGGGATGTCAGATTTGAGATCGGCAACAAGTTCAAGCGATGTTTCTTCACCGGGAGCAAGCGAACCGTCGGCATCATCAATTTCAAATACCACATAGCCATTGCGCAGTTCAAAAAACTGCTGGTAGTTAATACTGCCCGATTGTGAGCGATAACCAATACGGTCGAATATCCTGTACGGATCAAGAGCACCGCCCAGAGTGTCCAGAATCATAATCCGCATCTCGCGGAGTGTGATCGATGAGTGATCGAGTGTGGTGCCATAGTCAGCATCCACATTTATTAAGGCAATCGAATCTGACCCGGCTACTACAGATTGTGGAAGCGTAAATCGGATACACACTTCTGGAGAAGCGGCAGCGTGTACAAGCTGCGCCAAACCGGAGGACATGCGAAAAGCATTTCCCGCCAGCATGGAATCGACATCGCCAACTACAGGAATAACAGACCCCGAACTTAAATCGCGTACCTCGAAAGAAGCGCTGTCCGGGATGACAACTTTGAACGTATTTATTGAAGTCGATGATGTCAGCGAAGCAACAACCGTCAGAGTCTCAGTCTCGCCCGGACTAAACACAGGAGGTGAGTTCAGCAGTAATGTGAACTTGTCATCAGGACCGAAACTGGATACCATTCCGAGAATCGATTGTCTTCTCTTGAGCAATACATCGCTGAACAGATCACCGGCTGCAACCGGATTGCCATCACCATCAGAAACCACCATTTCGACACTGTTTAACTGGATCTGTGAGCTTCCCTGTTCGCCGGGATGTGTAAATATCAAATCAATAAGCGTCAC
>JAJRZO010000448.1 GCA_024275215.1 Candidatus Zixiibacteriota bacterium
AATATGCAGGAACAGGTGTGCCATTGCTTGTCAAAGGTGAATCCGGGTCAGGAAAAGAACTCGTAGCCAAAGCGGTGCATGATAACTCGCCAAGAAAAAGAAACAAGTTCCTTGCTGTGAACTGCTCCGCCGCTCCCGATGATCTGCTCGCTATTGAACTATTCGGTCAGATGAAAGATGGAACTCCCGGAGTCGATGTGTCCCGAACCGGATTGATCGAGGAGGCGGATGGTGGAACTTTATTTATTGAAGATATCGCTGATCTTAGCCTTGATCTTCAGGCTAAACTCTGCGCATTACTTCAGCGAAGTATAATCAGGCCGCCTGGGTCCGACAGCGACAGGATCGTTGATGTAAGAGTTATCGCAGCCACGACCCAGGACCTTTCGAGCGCTGTTGAAAAGAAACTGTTCAGGAAAGATCTGTACGAAATCCTGACAAACGGCCAGATTGTCATTCCGAGACTCCGGGACAGAGGGGAAGATATCCTTTTGCTTGCCGAACACTTCGTAAGAAAATATTGTCGCGAATTTGGCAAATCGCCTATGGCGTTTACGCCGGAAACTGCTCGGACATTGATGAAACATTCATGGCCGGGTAATGTCACAGAACTGGAAAACGCAATCAAAAGAACAGTTGCCTTAACCAATTCAGACAGGATAAGAAGTGAGGACCTGATTCTTGTGGTCGATGCCATAGAAGGTCCCCACAGGCTTCTCGTTAAGTCCGGCCCGGGTCGCGAGAAATCTCTCGAGAGCAGAGAATTGGAGTTCATTCTCTCATCGCTTCGTGAGAACGGCTGGAACTACACGCGAACCGCCAAACAGCTTGGAATCGGCAGAACGACCCTGTGGCGCAAGATGAAGAAAATCAAAGAGGCGGAGGTGTCAATGGCCGATACTGCCGGATAGAAGTGTAGTGATTGACTGAAAACTCTATTGAGTAGACGAATACAGGATTCCGTGCTGTTTGAAACCTGTATCAAGACCTAAGGTTGTGATTTGAAAACTGCTGAGATTGAGCAGGCATCTTCCGGACTCATTGCCAGAGAAAGCGTAGAATGCCGGAATGTCGTATTTGATGTAAAGTCGCAGAAAGCCATATACAGAAGCCTGGAATCATCGATCTCCTCGCTTGAGACCAGACAGGATATCTTCCTCGGGCTGACAAAGAAGCTGGACAAGTTTTTTGCAATCCATAAAGCATCATATTCGCTCAATGATACTGAAAAAGATCGCATGAGAGTCCCTGTAATATATCAGGGCAATGATGTACATTCGGGAGTTGTAATCAGCATACCCGGCAATAAATCCCTGATGCGCAGCGTACTCGAGGGAGGAAATATCTATATTGAAGACTTCCCGAATCATGTCGCAGGCAATATAGTAGAGCGAAAACTGCTGTTGCTTTCAGATACAAGTTCTCTTGCAATCATTCCGCTGCAATCCGAAGGGCGAATGCTTGGAACATTCAATTTTGCTTCGCCCGCTCCGTTTGCCTTCTCGATTTTTTCCTCTCATTTGTTCGATTATCTCTTCAAGAGAGTGTCAGAGAGATTCGCCGGGCTTCATTCATAAAAAAAGTCCTTGAAAGTAGCCTGATTAAGCCTATCTTGTGGAACTGACGCAGGGAACAATTTGGCTCTGAATCGGTTTATGACTGTGGCTGAATGCCATGGTCGAAAAGGATGCCGTGGCAAAGAGTAAAACATCAGTCACACAGCAGGAATTCGAGTCGATAGCACTTGTGCATACGGCTGCACTGTTGCGCACAGCGCTTCGAATGACTAAGAACCAGAATGACGCAGAGGATCTTGTTCAGGAAACAATGCTAAAGGCTTATCGCTTCTTTGACCGGTTTGAGCGCGGATCCAACATCAAGGCCTGGCTCTTCGAGATCATGACGAATATCTTTATTAACAACTATCGTCAGAAAGCCAGGAAACCGACCGGAGTCTCCTACGAGGATGTTGACGACAACTTCCTGTATCATCAGTTGGAAAGCTCCAGGGGAATGGCTGTCGATCCCGAAGAAAAGCTTTTTTCCAAGCTAATGGACACTGATGTTCGTGCGGCAATCGGGGATTTGCCGGAGGATTTCCGCATGGTGGTTGTTCTCGCTTTTCTCGAGGGTTTCTCCTATGAAGAAATCGCCGAAATTGCCGACATCCAGCTTGGCACAGTAAAGTCCAGGCTTCATCGCGCGCGTAAATTATTGCAGAAAAGCCTTTGGAATTATGCTGCTCAACGTGGATTTGCAACTGAAGGTGGTAAATGAACTGCCGTGAAGCATTAGAACATCTATACGATTACCTCGACAACGAACTCAATGAGTCGACAGTCAGGAAAGTCAAAGCACACCTTTCGACCTGTGAACATTGCTTTGACACATACGAATTCGAGAAAATCCTTCATGCGTTTGTAGCTGAAAAAGGCAAGCTCAATGTAGATGCTGAGCCTTTGAAAATGAAGGTGATGGAACGTATAGCCGAGATTGACGCTTCGTCAGGTCGTTCCGGCCTGTTCCATCGATTTCGTCCATATTTTGCTGCTGTGGCAGCCGTGATTGTGACTGCTGTCGGTTTGTACACTCTGCTTGATCGGCGCGACAATACACTTTATGCCGCGGATATCCAGCCATTTCTTACTTGTCACCAGAAATGTATTCTTGAAATGACATCCGGCACTAATGAAGTCATGACACTGGATCAAATAGATTCATGTTTTGCTGAGGTCGTGAAATTGCCAGAGGAGTTCCTTGTATCTTCTCCCGACCGTGATGCCGTCATCGGCATGGTTGAAAAAATCGGTGACCGTGATTACGGACACATGATGTTCAAGTACGGCGGGAATAACATTTCCGTATATGTCCTCTCTAAGAATCGCTTCATTGTTCCGAAGGGGCTGGAATTAGTTAAAGATGAAAATCACGAATATCATTTGGGTTCGCTGGAACAGTTTAACGTGTTGTTGTGGCAGTGCAAAAATATATGGTGCTTAGCTGTTTCCGATCTGGATGTTAATGACATGATGACATTCGCATCATCCTATTGATTCACGTTATTGGTTCACACAATATTTTTTCCTGAAGACCATACCACTTGTGAGCGGCAGAGTCCTGGTTTGTCTCAAAATTCCTTTTCATGAGTAGGTCGGTGTTCCACAGCAGGCAAAGCCTGCAAGAAACCCGATATCAGACAATAAGATAGGAAGTAGTTCCCGTAGCTCATGTCCCTCGTATCTCGTTTGAGTGCTCGCAGGGGCTGTGCCCCTGCAGATACTGTGTTGTAACTATCTTCAATGCAATATGCTGAACACACGGCAGCACAGCTACTATGTGCACTCTTATTTTCTATAACAACTCGACATTTCCTGCCGACCAACCTTTTCCCCCTTCACAGGAATGACGATAGATGTAATTGCAGGTCAGGAACGCTGCGCTCCTGACGCTTTATCCGGATATTTATTGCGTACTCGTTGAAGATAAAAATACCGAATATCCCACCTTTTTTCATCCACAGCAACAGATGAATTGACACATCATTGAACGTCCATATATTGAAGGCCTTATGGCGCCGCTTATTGATAAAATGCGAGAGGAACTGAACGCGAGACAGTTCGAGGCTGCTACGACCGTCGATGGACCTCTCCTGATTCTCGCCGGAGCAGGTTCAGGCAAAACGCGAGTCCTTACCTATCGGGCGGCGTATCTTGTTTCCGACCGAAAAGTGTCTCCAATCAATATTCTCGCAGTGACTTTCACTAACAAAGCAGCGGGCGAAATGAAAGAACGAATGGAATCGCTTGTGGGTCAGGCAATCAGAGACATGCAGGTTTCGACTTTCCATTCGTTCTGCGTCAGGATTCTTCGACGATTCGGCAATATGGACGGGTTACCTCGCGACTTTACGATATACGATCAGGAAGATTCCTTAAATCTGATCAAACGCTGTATGGAGGATATGTTAATCTCTCCGAAATCGCATTCACCCAAGGCGATCCGAGAGTTCATATCATCAGCGAAAGACAAGTTGATAAGCCCGGATCAATATGCAGCAACTGCAAAGGCGTATTTCAACAAGATTGTGGCGCAGGTATATGAATCGTATCAGCGTAGATTAGAAACAGCCGCCGCGCTCGATTTTGATGATTTGCTTTGCAAGGCGGTCAAGCTGATTCAGGGTCACCCGGATCTGCTTGAACAGTTACAGAATCGTTTCAGATATATCATGGTAGATGAGTATCAGGATACAAACCATGTGCAGTATCTGCTTGTGAAAAACCTTGCCGCACGAGATCGCAATATTTGTGTAGTTGGCGACGATGACCAGTCAATCTATGGATGGCGCGGCGCGGAAATAAGGAATATCCTTGATTTCGAGAACGATTTCCCCGGCTGTCATGTGGTCAAGCTCGAACAGAATTACAGATCTACCAAAACTATTCTCAAGGCAGCGTCGAGTGTTGTCGGCAGAAATCGATCAAGAAAGGCGAAAACACTGTTTTCCGAGGGTGATGAGGGTGACAAAATCACTCTTCTTGTAGCTGATGATGATCGCGGTGAAGCGGAAATGGTCGCCGACAAGATCGAAACACTTATATCTGACGATCGATTCAAACGCCGGGAAATCGCGATTCTTTACAGGACTAACGCACAGTCGCGTGCAATTGAGGAAACGCTCAAGAATCGATTCATACCATACACAATTGTCGGCGGACTGAGATTTTACCAGCGCAAGGAAATCAAAGATGTGATGGCATATCTCAAGGTGATAACCAATCCTCATGATTTGATCTCACTCAGGCGCATAATAAACACGCCATCGCGCGGACTCGGCAAAGTTGCGCTCGCAAACATTGAAAAGATGGCTGTTGAGAAACAAGTCTCGCTGGTTCAACTGATTCTGGAAGGCGATGACTATCCATTCCTGAAAGGCAAAGCGAAGACAGGCCTGCGCCAGTTCGGGAATATTCTGAAAGTTCTGGTGGCTGCAAAAGGCGAAAATGATCCTGTAGAGCTGGTGAAATCCATCATAGAAAAAAGCGGTATACTCCACGAAATCGAAAGCGGTGATCCTATCGAAGCGCAATCACGCCGTGAAAATCTCGATGAACTGGTGGCGGCGGTTGATGAGTTCTGCCAGCGCAACGAAGACGCTACAATTGAATCGTTTCTCGAAGAGGTTTCACTCTATACTGACATAGATCAGTGGGATGATTCCGTTGATTCTGTCACGCTGATGACATTGCATTCCGCCAAGGGGCTTGAGTTTCCGGTAGTATTTATCACCGGACTCGAAGAAGGCTTGTTTCCATTATCGAAAGCGCTCGAAAGCGACGCGGAACTCGAAGAGGAACGCAGGCTATTCTATGTCGGCATCACCCGTGCAGAAAAACTACTTTTCATTGCACGCGCAAACACCCGTCGACGATTCGGCGACAGACTCACTCTCGAATCTCGTTTTATTTCCGAGCTGCCCGCTGATGTTGTCAGAGTTGAAGAGAAGCTCTACACACCACCCGCAGTATCGTCGCGTTCATATCTTTCTAATACATCGGGAAATACATCATTCGATTCTGATGTGTCTGCTTCTGATGACACATACAGTTATCTTGAGGTTGGTCGATGGGTGACACATCCGACATGGGGCGATGGCAGAATCATAGCGCGCCGCGGCATATCCGATTCAACCGAGATCGATGTTGTGTTTCAATATGTAGGCCGCAAGAAACTACTCGCCAAATATGCCAATTTGCAGATAAAAGCATAGTTTCGCTTTTACATTATTCAATACGAGACCGCAATTGAAAACCCCAAACCAAATAGTCCGGGGTTTCATGTTTCGCATGGAGGAAAAGATCAGGTTCCTTCCTGCCATGATGCGAGGTATTCTTTCTGGCGTGGCGTAAGTTTGTCGAGTCGGACATTCATCGATTTCAGTTTGAGTTCTGAAATCTTAGCATCGATTTTCTCCGGTACTTTGTAAACGCGACTTTCGAGTTTGCGATGGTTCTTCACGATATACTCAGCCGCCAGAGCCTGATTCGCAAACGACATATCCATCACCATCGCAGGATGCCCTTCAGCGGCAGTCAAATTGATCAATCTGCCCTCGCCAAGAATATGAACACATTTGCCTGATTTGAGAGTGTACTCCTCGACGAACTCCCTCACTGTTCTAACCTTTTTCGATATCTTCTTCAATCCGACAAGATCAAGCTCAACATTGAAATGTCCCGAGTTTGCAACAATCGCACCGTCTTTCATTTTAGAGAAATGTTCCGGCCTGATCACATCCGTATTGCCGGTCAAAGTCACAAAAAGATCGCCAAGCGGCGCGGCCTTTGCCATCGGCATCACGCGGAAACCATCCATCACAGCTTCAAGCGCAACAAGCGGATCAATCTCAGTGATGATAACATTCGCACCGAGACCCTTTGCGCGCATTGCAACTCCGCGACCGCACATGCC
>JAJRZO010000449.1 GCA_024275215.1 Candidatus Zixiibacteriota bacterium
ATGGGAGCGCCGACCTGCATGGTCTGGAATCCGTTTGCGATCAGCTCTGTCGAGGAGGCAACTCAGCGACTTCGCAATGGACTTGAGGTCGTGAAGAAGTCATGTTTCGATGTCGACCAATCCAATGCAACTTGGGTTGACAAGGCACTCTCCCTCATCGGTCGGATTCCGAAAAACACCATCGATATCGGACGAGGAATGAAAGCACCCTTCTGGTATCGCGGGATGACCCACATCAATCTTCCAGATGCCTGTATTGGTTACGCCGTCCTGGATGTCGATGAGACGGGCGCAAAGCTTCAGACCTTTGTCAGATAAACACCGGATCAGCAATCAGGAAAACCATCGCCATTCGGGTCGCATGGTACAGGACCGCCGCCATACATGTAGTATATTATGTAGACGACATCATCAAGATCGATATTTCCGGAACAATCAGCGTCACCGGCAGCATACGGACTCGGTTCCGGACCGCCGCCATACATATAGTAAATTATGAAGATGACATCATCGAGGTCTACAAAACCGCTTCCATCAGCATCGCCGCACAACGGAGGTTCAGTGCCGCAGTCTGAAAATGTATAGTTGGTCAGGCAGCCCTGCCCCTGAACACAATTACTCTGACAGTTGGGATCAATTGTCCCGACAGCGTGAACATAGTCACCTTTATTGTATCCCTGAAGATCATCTATCTGATAACTGCCATGATTGTCAGATACGAAAAAAACACAACCGGCTAATGTGCCGTCGAGAATTCTCCCGCAATCATCGATTGCTTGTCCGTTGACACTGCCTGAAATCAACAGAGTCAACAATGCAACGAAAATGTAAATATACTTCACCAAAACCTCCCAACAATTCTGCAGATTGGGTCCACGCAATCATCGGATTGGATGAACCAGACCACCTGTTATAGTTAATCGACAACTCAGATGTCCCAATTAAGTACTCCCTGATATGAAAATAAGTCCGGCCAAATCATTCCGGCTCAGGCATGCCACAGTATTCTCATGGTATGCAGTAAGTTATGACGACAGGTCGTCCGGCAAATCTGACTCCCTGCTCCTGAATTAGAAGTTTATTTTATAAGAAATACATCAATCTCTGAAAAGAGAATCAGTCCACGTGACCAGATTATTCCTGTCCGAACAAAAAGAGTTGCACTTTCAAACCTCTTCGCCGATCAATGTGTTTGGTGTAACCTCGTTGATTTTTACATTCAGAAATTCACCTGCTGATGCGCCATTATCCGGAAAGACCACGATCTTGTTGCCGTCGTTCCTGCCGAAGAGTTGATCCGGCTTTTTTGCCCTGCCTTCGACAAGGACCTCGAATGTCTCGCCAAGATGCGCCTGATTCCGCTCGAACGAAATTCGACGCTGCATGTCAACAAGCCTTGTAATCCTCGATGTCTTGTCACCTTCTGAAACATCATCGGGATACTTTCTCTGCGCGAGTGTATCTTTTCTCTCTGAGTATTTGAACATAAATGCAGAATCAAATCCGACTTTTTCGACGACTCGGAGCGTATCCTGGAATTCATCTTCGGTCTCTGTCGGAAAGCCGACAATAATATCTGTTGTCAAGGCTACACCTGGAATCTCGCTGCGAATCAAAGCTGCAAGATCGATGAACTGTTCACTCGTATATGTACGTTTCATCATTTCAAGCACACGGTCATTGCCTGCCTGAAGCGGCAAATGAATATGCTTGCAGGCTTTCGGATTATCACGGATAACATCAATCAGTCTCGTCGGGAAATCTTTCGGATGAGGTGATGTGAATCTAATTCGCCTTATACCGTCGATGTCACTTACCATGTTGATCAAATCGGCGAAGTCTATGTTCTCGAATCTGTATGAGTTGACATTCTGACCGAGCAGAGTCACCTGTTTGAATCCCTGATCTACGAGCTGTTTCACTTCGTCAACTATCCCCTTCGGATCGCGGCTCCGTTCCCGCCCCCTTGTCTGCGGCACAACGCAAAAAGTGCAGACATTATCGCAGCCGCGCATCACGGCTATCCATGCGTTCGCCCCCTGATCCTGCATACCGAAAACATCTGCGTATGTCTCAGTGCGTGAAAGTTTGAGTTCGGCAGCTTTTTCTCCGGTATGTTCAACTCCTCTGATCAGACCCGGCAGCCGCCTGTATGTATCCGGTCCCGCTATCAGATCGACACCGATTCCATCATCGAGAAGTTCTTCTTTCAGGCTCTGCGCCATGCAGCCGATCACTCCGAGAATCAGATTGTCGTTCTGTCTCTTGAGAGACTTTAATGTTTCTATTCGGTGAAGAACTTTCTGGTGCGCGTTCTCCCTGACTGAACATGTGTTGAGTAGAATCACCGATGCAGTGTCGGGATTGTCAGTCAACTCGAAATCATTTTCACACAGAATCGATTTAACGATCTCGCTGTCATATTCATTCATCTGGCAGCCGTATGTTTCGATATAGACTGATTTCATACGAGCTTCCCGATCAATGTATCGCCCTCTATGCGCTCCGGTACAACAGTCAGCATCTGATTCCTGATGTGTTTATCGCACTCCGCCTGCACACGCATGTAATTGTCGGTGAAGCCGGTCCAGAGACCATCCTCGATTGACTCGAAAAGCACATCGACAGGTTTGCCGATGTATCTTTCGCAGAACGCGTATCGCTTGCGTTTGCCCATCTCTATCATGATATGGCTTCGGAGTTTTTTCGTATCCGGATCGATTTTGTCGGGCATGCGCGAGGCGGGAGTGTTATCGCGATCAGAGTATGCGAAAACATGGAAATATTCTATCGGAAGATCGGCGAGGAATTTCTTCGTGTTCCTGAATTGCTCATCAGTTTCGCCGGGGAACCCGATAAGAATATCTGTTCCTATTCCAATCTCTGGGACAGTCTTAACGCAATACTCCACGAAATCGGTATATTCCTGCGCACTATGTCTGCGAGACATTTTATCAAGGATCGTATCATCCCCGCTCTGAAGAGGAATATGAAGATGTCGACAAAGTTTTTCGGATTCCGCCATGTGCCGCACGAGTTCTCTCCTGATCGTAGTCAGTTCGATTGAGCTGATGCGAATGCGCTCGATACCATCAATTTTTTCAAGCTCGGTAATCATGCTCAGGAAATCATGGCCATCGCTCTCGTATGTCCCGATGTTGACTCCGGTCAGGACTATTTCCCTGAATCCCTTGTCAGCGAGTTGATTCGCTTCACGCATCAGGTCGGAAAACTTCCTGCTCCGTGATCGTCCGCGCGCTCTCGGGATTATACAAAATGAACAGATGAAGTCGCAGCCATCCTGAATTTTAAGATTCGCGCGCGTGTGATTCTCATGGGTGCTTTCAGATTCAATAGTGAAATCATCGCGAGTGACCAGACGAGAACAAACGATTCGTGGCGTATCAAGTTTCTGCAAGCCGTTGATATGATCGGCCAGCCTGAGTTTTTCGGCATTGCCGAGTACGAGATCGACGCCGTCTATTTCGCTGATGAGTTTCGCTGCCATCTGCGAATAGCATCCCACTACCGCCACGAACGCATCCGGATTGGTGCGAATAGCTTTCCTGACAGCATTTCGACATTTCGAGTCAGCCTTCTCAGTCACAGTACAGGTGTTGACTACGGCGAGATCGGTATGTTCACCCCACTCGACAATTTCGTAGCCTCTGTCGACAAGAGTCTTTGCAATAATCCCGGTCTCGGCCTGATTCAGCCTGCAACCCAATGTATATAGTGACGCTTTCATCATAAGTATTACACCGTTCCCACAGCGAACAACAGAATTTACATCATTTTGGTCGATTTTACAAGAGGCGCGAGGAAATTGTAATGTATTATAACTTGTTCGATATGCTCGTCGGGCTGTGCCCCGACGTACAACTCAGGAGCACAGCTCCTGAGTACACATGAACCGCGAAATATACATATGCTTGATACATAATGATAGTGTGCTCGTTGGGCTATGCCCCGACGTACAACTCAGGAGCACAGCTCCCGAGTACACATGAATGCTATTTGTTGACCTGTAATCAATCCCGCTTGTCGAATTCCTCTCTTGTCAACAGTGTGATCTTATCGAGCTTTTTCTTTTCCAGTTTGGTGTTGAGATTCTCAAGATCAGCAGTGATCGTTTCAAACTTGTTTTTTGCCTCATCGATTTTACCATCCAGAACAGGAATTCTCTTGAGCTGATCGTCAGTCGGTTTCCCCCAGTATCCAATGACATTGCCATATAGATTCACAACTTTCTCTCTGAGTTTTTCAACTCCGGGGATACCCTGAACCTCTTCAGTAATAACAAGGGTTTCGTGGAGATCCGTCAGTTTGTCGGAAAACTTTTCGAGTTCTTTTCTCAGACCATCTTTCTTTTTGAGTTTTTCAGCTCGGTCGTTTGCCTGATCACGAGCATCTTTGATTGCTTCGGCCACATACGCCAGCCTTTCCTGCATCCTGTACAATCTCATGACAGTCTTATGCTGCAACGCCCTGTCTTCGGCGGAATGCGGAGAATTCGGATCTGCAGCAAGTTCGATACGTCCGGTGTAGGTACTCTTGCCTTTGGTCATCTTTACAGTATAGACACCTTCGGCTGCCAACGGCCCCTCTAAAGCCTGATATGCGAGGGTCTTTGCCGGTGGGACTTTCGGCGGTTTCAAACGCATTTGCCAGTCGATACGGTTGATGCCCTTGCGCTTGCTGCCGGGAAGAGTCTTGACAAGTTTGCCTTCAGAATCGAATATCTCGAATTTCATGTCTCCGAAAAGATGCCGCTTCTTGAGATAATACGCAATCTTGGCAACCTCGCTCGGATTGTCGCCCACGAATTCCGCGCTACCTGAGAACTGCATACCCCCGCCGCGCGATCTCATCACGTATGGTTCCGCATCGAAAATGTAAACATCGCTCGCCAGCACTTCGGGAGTTATCTGACGCAACGGCGATATGTCATCGATGATATAAATTCCGCGACCGTGAGTGCCAATCACGAGGTCGGACTCGTCAGGCTGGATAACCAGATCGCGAATCGAGACTTTCGGAAAATCTTCTTTATAATGTACCCACTGGCGCCCGCCATCTACCGAAGCAAACAAACCAAACTCAGTACCGGCGAACAGAAGATTCGGATTCTCAAGGTCTTCCCGGATAACATGACAGTAACCAATCAGAGAATCATTTGAAAGTGACTCCCAGGTCCTGCCCATATCAGTCGTGCGGAATAGATATGGGGTCATGTCGCCTGTCTGATGGCCGTCAAACGCGGCATACGCGGTTGCACGGTCGAAATGGCTCGGTTCGATTGAACTGCACCATGTGGCTTTTGGAAGACCATCGATATTGCCAACGACATTTTTCCATGATCCGCCGCCATTCTCAGTTACCTGAACATTGCCGTCATCAGTGCCGACCCATATTACATTGCCGTCAAGAGGTGATTCAGCGATCGCGAATATTGTACAGTGGTTTTCCGCAGTAGTGTTGTCAACAGTGAGACCGCCCGATTCTTCCTGCCGTTGTTTCTTCGGATCATTCGTTGTAAGATCACCGGAAATTCTCTCCCATGAATCTCCGCGATCTGAAGAACGGAAGAGAAATTGCGATCCGATGTAGATTGTACCCGGATTGTTCGGACTCAACGCAATCGGCGTATCCCAGTTGAATCTGTAATCGGGATCATTTCCACCGGGTTGTGGCTGGATATTCTTTTGTTCGCCTGTTTTCATGTCCTTGCGATATATCTTCCCCCCCTGATATTCCCAGAAGACAACATTGTTGTCTGTCGGATCTGCAAAAGTGTAGAATCCGTCACCGAAGCCGATACTCTGCCAGTCTTTGCCTTCTATGCCGCCGGGGCTTTGTGATGGCCCCATCCATTGTCCGTTATCCTGCAGCCCGCCATAGATATTGTATGGCTGCTGCTGATCACAGCTAACATGGTAGAACTGCGAAATCGGCAAATTATTGAGGAATCGAAATGATCCGGCGCGATCGAACGAAATATAGATACCGCCATCTGTTCCTGTCAGCACATAATTCGGATCATTCGGATCAATCCACAAAGCATGATGATCCGGGTGAACGCCGCCGAAACTCGTTGTGAATGTTTCGCCGCCGTCCCGACTGATCGAGAGCATTGTTGCCGGTTTATAAATTCTGTTGTAATCCTGTGGATCGACAACAATCAAACCGAAATAGAACGGTCTGCCATTGACCGCCTGGGCGTCACTTTTCCTGATCCATGTTTCCCCAAGATCCTCGGATCGATACAAAGCTGTCTTCTCGGATTCGACCACGGCATACAACAGACTGGGACGCGATGGCGCGACTGCGATAGCGATTCTTCCGAGTTCACCAGTGGGAAGTCCCTTTGTCAACTTTGTCCATGTCTTGCCGCCGTCAGTACTCTTGTGGAGTCCGCTGCCGGGTCCGCCTGATGTAAAGAAGTATGGTTCTCTCCTGAACTGCCACATTGCAGCGTAGATAATATCCGGTTCCTGCGGATCGATTGCGATATCTGTGCAACCGGTGTTCTCATCTATGTAGAGAATTTTCTCCCAAGTCTCGCCACCATCTTCGGTTTTGTACAATCCGCGTTCTTCGTTGGCATTCCAGAGATGTCCGAGCACAGCGGCATAAACCGTGTCCGGGCTGCGCGGATCGATTATAATCTTGCCGATTCTCTCGGATTTTTCGAGACCCATCAGTTTCCAGTCATCACCGCCATTAGTCGTTTTGTAGATGCCGGTGCCGACGGAGACTGAGTTTCTCACCCACGGCTCGCCGGTGCCGACCCAGACGGTATCGGGTCGCTTCTGATCGATTGCGATCGAACCAATCGATTGTGTGTATTTGTCGAACACAGGATCAAATGAAGTCCCATTGTCGACTGACTTCCAGACACCGCCACCCGCAGCACCGACCCAAATGATTCGCCGATCCGAACTGACAACATCCATAGCAGATACTCTGCCCCCCATCACTGCCGGTCCGATTTCCCTTGCCCTGAGAGCGCCAAACAGGTAGGAACCAACTTTGTATTCAGTCGCTGTCGAATCTGCCGAAAACAATGTGCCTGTTGACAGACATAATATAGCTGCGAGGGACAATAGGAATCTCATCACACATCTCCCTGTAATTGACTCACATCCTTATGATTTCGACCCGTATACAGATGCACAATCATCAACGCGGTTTACCGGATCGAAATGATTCTCGAAAAGCTTACTTGCCTTCAGGTTCTTTCTTCTCAGTGGTTTTTTCTTCTTTCACCGGCATCTTGAAGATAGAATCATTGATTTCAGGGTTGATCTCAATTTTGTCCATCGAAAGCGTGGAGACGGTCTGTCCGCCCATTTGGACATCGATCGAATGAGCCATCATCATACTGTCAACTTCTTTGTAATCACCCATTACGGTCGTGACATCGAAGTCCTGACCTTCGTATTTACCCTTCATCGTCTGCTTGATCTCAAGAAAATATTCGGCATCAAGATACATATCAATCGTCATACCTTCGAGCATGCCGAGATTGGAAAGTCTGAGATGGTAGACTTCGGTTCCTTCCATATCCTCTTTCCCGATCAATTCAATTTTGTAACCTTTGTCCTTGTAGTTCAGGAGAAGGCCATCCATATCTGCCTGCTGTTTGACAGTTTGAGCCTGCATATCGGAGGCTTTTTGCGGCTCGGTGCTGCCGGTCCATGGCATAATATTCCATGCTGTTTCACCGTCATACGCCTGCACCATACTCATTCCCTGGATTGTAGCTTCGAATCTGTAGTTGTTGGGACGCTTATGATACATAACAAATGGGGCTTCCATTCCACCCATTGCGAACAGCTTGCCGGTTGCTTTTGTCGCCTTGACGGCTTCAAGCCTCTCTTTGCCGCCTTTCGCCTCGATATTCTTCTCGATGATTTCATCCACAGTGAGAGCAAACAAATTCGTGAATGACACAGCGAGAAAGAGAACCATTAGAATCAGAGTTACTTTTTTCACTTCCATACCTCCATGGTTGTGTTCCTGATATGATTATTATCTTTGTTTTTTGCGGTATCTCTGTTTGAGACAATCCCGACTTTCATAAGAGATCGATGCTCCTAAGAATACTCCGGATCAAACAACTATGTTGCGGGAATTATAATAAACCTGAGCCTGAAGCGCACGATAAATCGTAATAATGGGAAGTGATAAATAAGACCTGAAGCTCCAGGCTGGCTTGATGTGCGAGTCGTAAGGAATTCTTAACAACAGGATGAAGAACTCGAGGAACAGTCGCATGTCGGTTCGGTTCCCTTGATCGCACCCATGATAATACCATAAGCGCATCCAACGCCCGTCCTGACTGTGATAGCTTCCTCAGGGCAGTTTTCCGCACAAGCGCCACATTCCATGCAGGCATCACGATTGACAATGTCTGCTATCTTATCCTCGATTGTGAATACCGAGTGAGGGCAGACGATCGTACAAACAGTGCATCCTGTGCACTTGTCTTTATCAAGTTGCAGTGTTGTGACATCCGGCAGGTATTTCAATCCAAACATTGTTTATCCTTTGCTAAACAAATCTCGCAACGATCCAGAGGACAAGACCGATACCTGTCGCGCCGATCTGCAATGGAATCGCGATCCGCATTTCCTTAAGGACTCCCGACAGCGAAGTGTAAGTCGAACTACCGGTAAAATTCATTGCGAGGAAACTCGTAGTCGCAGGTACAATACCGATCCATGCGGCAACATCAATCCAGTTCCTGAAATCTCCCGGCGTGTTGAAATAATGCCAGCCTGCAAGAAGCAGTATTGCTGCTCCGATCAAGGCTCCTTTGCCCGAAAACGACTTTGCCGGTAACCAGGGCAGAAACGCAGGAGCAAGTAATGCTCCGGAAAACACTGATCCAAGCAGGAGGATCACACTGGTTAAGCCATAAGTCATCATCCGATTGAAAGAGTAGAATCCGGGACCCAGACCTGAAAGTGCGAAAAGAATAACTGCTGCGGGCAAAGCATACTTGAAGGCGCCAATCAATTCTGTGGGAGTCAGAACGATGCGATCCACAAACCCGAATCTAACACGCCGCATCTCCGGAGTGGCTTTCATTCCGTTTTCAAGGAAGTTCCTGATATCTGAAGCTCGAACCGGACCATATCTGACTTTGAATCCGGAGCGTTTAGCGACATCATGTGCGCTGACTCCGGGTGCTCCGAGTTGTGGAAGAATCAGTTTCCTGTGAGTCACAATCTCTTTCAGCCCTGATACATCAATCATTCTGACGATTTCATCAGTTCCAAATGTGCCCTTGCCGGCAGCGCACCATACATTTATGCCCTTCGTATCGAGCACAAGAATCCACGCATCCAGGAATCCGAGTTCAGAGCGGAGACGATCGAAACTCATCTTATAATTTGCTGAAACAAGCACCGGTGATTCAGAAGATGGATTGCCCACAGCATAGAGACCCGGTGGAATCCGATAGTTCATCCTGCCGATCTTCCATCGCGCTTTCCAGGACCCAAGTTTATCGGTAGTGGTCAGGGTCGTCGAAACCTGAGGGATTATTCTGTCGCCGGCCCGCAATGTCCCGACAGCAAACGGCAGCTTTTCAGCCAGCGGAGCAGGCTGGTTCAAATGAGATGGGGATATCTCGATTGGGATGAATGAAGAATCGCAACAGCATGGCTCCTGTCGATTCTTTTGTTGTTTTTGGCGACTCACTCGATTGCTCCGGTAAGATAGTCAATACCATCGACTCGAAACACTGACACATGAAAGCAATATATATTCCGGCGTATCAAAGTCAACTATTCACATCCTGTATTGACGGTTTTCCCTTAAGATGAGTTAATTACAACTCGTTCCGCCATTGATACAACAGGCTGAAAGTTGGCTGTCATAATTGTTCAAGAAATGCACAGTGGTGCCGATCATCAAAGTTATGGACACTCAAGAACTTAAGCGTCAGACAGTGGCAGAAAAACTGTTAGTTTTTGTTGACGCGATTGTTGGAATTCTTAGAATTGTTTGCAGATAAGAGCATCCTGGTGTCATGCAGGCTTCTGGCTGTGGAGTAGCTTGACATTTTGCATCAACGAACGACAACTCGTACTCTATGTTCAGACGGGTTGCATACAATGCTATAACGTGGATAGAATAGTATAAATATGCTTGTAAACTCTAACAAATCATGAGGAGGTGATGACCAGTAAACGTTAGCTACAAAACTAAATCTGGAAAACACTCAAGAGGAGGGATTGACTTGAGCAAGAGTAAACTGCTAATCATCCCGATGACGTTCCTCGCTGTTTTCGTGTTCTCCGCTTCGATCCTGCTTGCCGGTACAACCGGTAAGATTTCAGGTACGATCAAGGACAAGTCAACAGGCGGGCCGGTTCCTGGTGCAGCCGTGTCTATCGAAGGGACGACAATCGGAGCACTATCAAACGCAGACGGAGCGTACACCATTTTGAACGTTCCTGTCGGTACTTACACACTGAAGGCTCAGTTGGTCGGCTATGGCTCGATTGAGGTCGAGAATGTCAGCGTGTCAGCCGATCTGACCACGATCTACGATTTCAATTTAACACCACTCTCAATTCAGACCGGCGAAGTGGTTGTAGTAAGAGCCGAGCGCCCGTTGATCCAGCAGGATCAGACTGCTACACTTGAGATCATCAGCAAGGAAGAAATTCAGCGACTTCCGACACGTGGTTATCAGGATGTTGTCGGGCTGAACTCAGGTGTTGTGGCATTCAGCGATAATCCCGGTATTCGTCAGCGAGGCGGGCGTGAAGTAACGAACTCGCCATCAATGAATATCCGAGGTGGTCGCCAGTCGGATGTTGCATACTATGTCGATGGTTTCTCGCAGCAGGATCCGCTGACGGGTATTTCCACAACAGCGATTAACAACAATGCCATCGAGGAGATTCAGATAACGACCGGAGGCTTCAACGCTGAATACGGCAAGGTTTCTGCCGGTATTATCAATGTAACCACTAAAGAGGGTGCCAAAAAATACAGTGGCAATCTCGAAGCGATTACTGACAATTTCCATGGCGAGAATTACGACTACAATGTCTATGCCTTCGACATCTCGGGTCCACTGACCCCGACATTCACGGATATGTCTTTCTACCTCTCTGGTGAAAGACGTTGGCAGGGTGATCGGGATCCCAAGGCGACAGCAGGCGGAGTCCTCCCCAATAACCAACTCGATGGTTACACATGGCAGGGCAAGCTGAGATATGATCTCACACAGCAGGCTTCGTTGAGATTCGGTATGCTTGGATCGATTGACAAGTGGCGTCAGTATGTCAGGTCGTACATCTTCAACGCTGATCACATGCCGAAATATGAGGATAAGAACAATTCCGCATATATCAAACTGACACACAGCCTTTCCAAGAGTACATTCTATGAGCTTTCCGCCAACTACTTCGTAACAGAGCGTGAGCGTGGTGACGGTGTTGCATGGAATGATCTCTACGCATACGGTCGTCCGGGCGGTAACCTCAGGTTTGAGGAGACAAGCCTCTATCGCCCCTGGGATATAGACACAACTGAACAAGATGAAAGCTATGTTTACGATGATTATCTGCATCGTAAGTCATCCTACTATGGCGCAAAATTCGATATGACGAGCCAGGTGAATTCGTCCAACGAAATCAAGTTGGGCGCGGAATACCTGCGTCATACATTGCGCTACTACAATCATCTTGTCCCTCACAAGGTCTATTACCAGTGGGAATTCAATGAGGACAAAACTGATTCATCATGGGTTCTCAGCCCGCAGGCATGGTCTGATGTCAATAACTACGGCTATGACATTACCGGCCAGACAGAACTCAACGATGGATGGAATGCCGCAAAACACCCATACGAATTTGCGTTTTATCTACAGGATAAATTCGAATGGGAAGGTCTGATCGTCAATGCCGGACTCAGATTCGATTATTTCAACGCGAACACACTCAGACTCAGGAATGAGTTTGTCCCGCTCGATCCGGATAAGAAAGGCTTCGATCCCGATGCGACAAATGAGGAAATACTGGAAGGTCAGCGACTGACTGAAGCCGATCTCGAAGATGCTACGGCTGAGAAACAGATATCTCCGCGTCTCGGTGTTGCCTATCCTGTGTCGGACAGGACACATTTCCGGTTCTCGTATGGCAAGTTCTTCCAGCGTCCGGAATTGCAGTACCTGTATGTCTCTTACGACTATCTGGAGTATATGACCAAGGTTGCTCCGTACTACTATCCGGTTGGCAATCCCAATCTTCAGCCGGAAGAAACGACGGCATACGAGGTTGGTTTCACTCATCGTCTCGGTGACAACACCAGACTGGATGTCACAGCATATTACAAAGATGTGCGGAATCAGACGGAAGTCCTGAGATTGCCGTCGTTGCCGAAAGGCTATCCGACATATCGTAATCGTGACTATGGTACAGTAAAGGGCATTGAGACGAATCTCAAGATGCGCAGAATGAGAAATATAGCTCTCGACCTGAGCTACACTCTCTCTTACGCTTCCGGTACCGGCTCCTATGCTACAACTCAGAGTAACATCGCATGGGTGGATTCTGATCGTCCGGTCAATGTGTCACCGCTTGACTTCGACCAGCGTCACAAATTCACAGGTGTGATTGACATTCGTTCAGCGAAGGGCGAAGGTCCGAAAGTGGGAGATGTTTTCCCGCTTGAGAAAACAGGTCTGAATGTTGTACTCAACATTGGCTCAGGAACGCCATACACACCGTCCAAGGTGTACAATGAGGTCACGCTGGCCTCTGTTTCACCTAACCCGATCTCAACGGTGAACTCGCGTTACGGCCCCTGGACATACCGAGTGGACATGAAGCTGAATCGTTCATTTACCCTTTACGATCTGAATTTTGATGCGTACCTCTGGGTGCTCAACGTATTTGATCGTAAGAATGTGCTGGATGTTTACGAAGGCACAGGCAAGCCTGATGAGACAGGCTGGCTCGCGACACCCGCAGGTCAGCAGTTCGTTGAGAATTTCAGTGAACCGAATGAGTTTGGATACACGGGAGAACAGCTTTACCAGATGAAGCAGCGGACGCCGTTGAATTATGACATACCGAGGCTGGTTCGCTTCGGATTGCGTTTGAACTTCTAAGGTAAATGCGACATAGGAGGAAATCATGATAGCAAAACGACTAGTGATCTTCCTGGTGATCCTGCTCGTGATGACGGCAGCAGCCTGGGGAGTTAACTGGAACTCCGGAGGGAAGTACAACGGCAGTCCCGGAATGTCGTTGATCCTCGATACATCAACGCACCTATGGATCAACAGCATTCTTTGTGTCGTTTACAATAACGGCAATTTCGGGTATGATGACGCTGGTGTCCTCGGCAAGACTGACGGATTCTACTTCCCGTTTTCTTCAGATAAGGATAACAAGACTGTCATATACGCAGCAGGAGTCTGGGTTGGCGCGAAAGTCAACAATGAGATTCGCGTTGCAATCGCAGAATACTCATCAGAGTTTGTTCCCGGTCCGATGAAGAATGGCGAGGCGCAGCCTGATAAGGGAAGCTTCAGAGTCTATAGAATCGGCGAAGGGACCTTGACTGATGGAAAGACTCCGTATGACGATTCCAGAGATCGCGCAGAATGGCCTTATTCTGACGGCGCGCCCGGCAAGATGGTCAACGGTGAGTTGGTTCCAGATATGCTCGGCGATCAGATGTGCTGGTCTGTTTACAATGACGCACTGCCGGAAGGTCATGTGAACATGGAGACAAAACCACTCGGCATCGAGATTCAGCAGTCAACATTCGGTTTCGCAGCCAAGGGGCCTCTCGATAACGTGATCTTCATGAAGTACACGATCATCAACAAGGGTGAGAATACGCTCGATTCGACCTATATCTCACTCTGGGCTGATCCGGATGTCGGTGACGCTACTGACGACTTCGTCGGTTGCGATACGGCGCTCTCACTCGGATACGCATACAACGATGGAAACGATACGGACTATGGATCGGCTGCTCCGGCGGTCGGATTTGACTTTTTCCAGGGTCCTCTGATTGCATCGCCGGGTGACACTGCATTCCTGCCGACAGGTCCTGTGCCGGGTTTCAAAGAACTCGGCATGACGTCATTCAATAAGTACATCAACGGTACAGACCCACAAACGCCCATCGAATGTTTCAATTACATGAGAGGACTTAACCGCGATGGCACTCCGGTGATTGACCCGACCACTGGTGAGGAGACAATGTTCTTCCTGCCCGGCGATCCGGTAACCGGAGAAGGCTGGGTCGATGCAGCTTCTGCTGACAGACGCTGGATGATGACAACCGGACCGTTCACGATGGAGCCGGGGGATACTCAGGTAGTTGTGGCTGCCGCTTTGGCTGCTCAGGGTGATAACCCGCTGAACAGCATCACGAAGCTGAAAGAGATCGACCGCGCCGCTCAGGTTGTGTACGATCTCAATTTTGTAATCCCGTTACCACCTCCGAATCCAACCGTCTATGCACGTGGGTTTGAGAATTATGTTGAACTGGTCTGGGATAACAACGCTGAAGGCCCCGATAACTACCTTGAGGACTTCCGGACAAAACTCGGTCAGCTTTACATATTCGAGGGCTACAATGTGTATATGGGCAAATCAGCGTCCGGTCCCTGGACGAAGATTGCCACTTACGACTACACTGCCGATCAGTCCCAGTCCGCTTACGAAGACGCGATTGATGCTTATGCTGACTGCGTGTGGGATTCCATTGCCGGAGAGTGGGATTGCACCAACGCTCAGGCGAGTCGAATCTGGGACTTCGCCTTGCTGTACGAAGACAGGGCGAAGGAGCGGGTAATCTCGCAGGAAGGTACGAACAGCGGTACACGCTACGAGATCAACATCACACGTGATCCGGAATCAGGCAATCCGTTGGAGCCGTATCGTCCCTACTATTTTGGCGTAACATCTTACGGTGTCAATGCTCAGCAAGTTTATGCTCAGGATTCAGTATTCTTCGGGCCAAACTTCGCTGGCATGCTTTCATATAACCTTGAAAGCAAGATCAAGCCGATTGTTGTCACACCATACGGATCAGGAGCAACTCTGGCGAGAAAAGCTGATCGTGTGGCAGGTTCTTCTGATGGATATGTTGAAGTTGAGTATCTGATTCAGGATTCTTTGACAGGCCATGACTATGAAGTCACTTTCAATCCCAATCTGAATTGGAACCTGAAAGATTTGAATACCAATGTCATGCTTCTTGAGGATATGGCGAATCAGACAGGTGATTTCACCTATCCGATTGTCAATGGTATGATGGTCAGACCTATTGGTCCACACCCCGGATTCAAGTCCGATAACATCTATCGCATGGATCCGGAAACCAGCGAGATAGGCTGGTACTTCAATCAGGCGTACATGGGCGGACGAAACGCGGGCAACAACGCCGATTTCCGCGATTTTGTCGTCAAGTTCCTTGCCGGTTCGGGCGATACTGTGCCGGGCCCTGTGATGGAATACGACGGTGATCAGTATTCGACCATCAGGTATCTCGATGAAAACGGCGACACGATTTGGGGATATTTCATCGGCGGATCGCGTGCTGAAGAGGATCTGGTCAAGGTTTCAATTCCATTTGCAATCTATGATCTCGGCTCCGATTTTGACAGCCCCGATGATGATGTTCGCCTTTGGCCGATGATGTATGATTTCTATGGTGATTTCCGTTGGTATCTTGATGATTATATTATCATTGCAAACAGATTTGCCGGCGATGAGCCATACGCTAACATCTACGGCAACGATTTCTGGTCGTATGCTCCACATGACGGAGACGGTGATTACTGGGGATATGATCCCGGTGATCCAATGTCCCGACATGACTGGGACTACAGGTTTGGCCTCAACGCTGGTGAAGTATGGTCCAGAGGCGATTCGATCCTGTTGATAACCAACAAGGCGAACACACCGGATGACATCTTCCGATTCTCTGCTCCGAGAGTCGGCGAGGATGACGGTACAGTTGTCGCAAAAACCATGGACAACATCCTTGTAGTACCCAATCCGTATTACAACTATTC
>JAJRZO010000450.1 GCA_024275215.1 Candidatus Zixiibacteriota bacterium
AAATATTGCTTCACAGGATTCAGACATCATTTCTCGTTGATATCATCAACATCCTCGAAAACTGCCTTGATGTCTTTCTTGATCTTGAAATTGGTGAGTTTACTGTCGGATTCGAGACCGTAACCGGTCTGTATGTTGCCCTGCTGAGTGATTTTGACGAATGACTCTGTCACGATCTGGTTAGTTTTCTGATCCCAGTAGAGGCTGTCGGCTTCGAGTTTGATCCCGTCTTTGGAACTTACTTCAACATTACCCCATACTTTGAGTTCATGAGTCTTTTCTCTGATTATCCCAGAGTCTGAAACCAGAGTAGAGGAGACAGCTCCGAGCGAGTCATAGAAAATTGCGTCGATTCCTGCCATCACAGTGCTGTCAATATCGATGTATTTCTCGAGGTGAGAAGAGTGAACCAGCACCTCTCTGACGCCACGATTCGACAGAAGTATATCTGAGTTGGTGAGTACCTGATCCGGCAACCCTGGGAGTGATGTATCTTCAGGCTCCTGGGCGCCCTCCTGTGCCCGATCAGTACAGGATACAACAAGCATCAGGGTGACTAATATGAGTAGTCGTTCAAGTTTCATAATCATACCTGTGTCTATTATACCATCGGCAGGACATAAGTTCAACATAGATTGAAGCCGTGCTGACGAATATGCAATAAAAAACGGGCGAGTCATATCCCGCCCGTCAAAATCAACTCGGCCTGAAAATCAACTACCCAGATCAGTGTTCCATGTTCATTTCGTTGAAATCAAACCAATAGCCGCTGCCGGTCAGATAGTCAAGTTCGGCCTTTACGACGGCAAGATGACCTTCTTCGATCTCGACAAATCTCTCGAACATCTTCTGTCCTTCATCATCGAGATCGCCAATAACGGATTTGTAGAATTCACTGGTTTCATATTCGACATCGACGATTTTCTTCAAAAGCTCTCTTTCGACCCCGAAATCCCGGTCGGACATGCGCTTTTCAAGCTTGCTCACGCCTTCTTCAATCGAACGTTTCGGTGGAACGGTAGTTTCGAGCTTTTCTGCCGTGATCTTGCCTGATTTTTTCCATTCATCCAGTTTCGCATTCAGAAAATCTACATGATGCTGCTCGTCTTGTGCAAGCACTTCAAGCATTTTCCTGCCGGTTTCGTCTGTGACTTTCTTGATAGCATCCCGGTAAACATCACGAACATTGTTTTCGTATTCCAAAGCTGTCTTGATTGCTTTTTCCAAAGTCATTCTATCCTCCATCTCTGTATTTCATTATCAAAATGAGCACATTATCGATATGTAGGTCAATCCCTCCTGGGGATTGGCGTCAAGCGGACAGGCCGTTTGACCTGTACAGGCTACACAGGTTTTTCTATTATGCGTCACTATCAGTTGCAGGAGCTGTGAATGCGCGCCCTCCCATTTGCTGATCGATCATAAATACTCCAGTACCGTGATCTCCGATGAGTTTCAGTTTCTGGAGGATTTCATCAACGGAAGCCTCTTCCTCCACCTGCTCTGCCACGAACCATTGCAGCATGTTGTTTGTGGAATGATCACTTTCTTTGATAGCCAGATCGACAAGTTTGTTTATCCTCTCGGTGACTCCCTGCTCATGCTTCAGTGTTTCCTCGAAGACCGCAAGTGCGGAATCCCATTCTGACGGGGGCTTTGCGATAGTCTCCATGATGACCCGTCCGCCTCGATCGACAACGAAGTTATACATCTTAAGAGCATGTGTCAGTTCTTCCTGTGCCTGCACCTGCATCCAGTTGGCGAAACCGATCAGATTCTTCGACTTGAAGAATGACGACATCGAAAAATAGAGATAAGCTGAGTAAAGTTCAGCGTTGATCTGGTCGTTGAGCGCATCCTGTACATTCTGTTTCATTGAATTCCTCTCTTCTCCTGGTAAACTGTCTGATCCGGGGACAAATTAGTTTTCTGTCATAATCATTTCGTCATATTCGATTTCAAAACGCAATTTGTGTTTTGCTTCTTCTTCGGCAAGCCCTTCGAGAACCTCTTTCGCTGACGGATCGTCAGCTATTTCAGCGAGGGATGTATAGAGTTCGAATGCCTGTTTTTCGCGTTTCATAGCAATAATGAGCGCTTCCTGCAAACCGATCTCATCGTGAGGTTTAATGTTCTCGACTACATCGGCTATCTTGAGACTTATGGCTTTTCTGCCAATGCCAAGATTTTGTTCGCCCGCTTTGAAACGCTGAAGTTTCTGTTTATGTCCGATTTCCTCCTGAGCAAATCCTTCAAACATCTCGCGAATGGAGTCATTGACCATCTGCTTTGCCAACTCCGTGTAGAACATTGCCGCATCCTCTTCACTCTTGATAGCATAATCAAGAATATCATCAACAGAATGAAAATCCATTATTCCCTCCCAAAAAAGCCACAACTCGTGGTCATGTCCGGTTGCAGTGATTGTCCGCTCGGATCAAACCTGCGCGAACATACAAACAAATTGCGCACAGATCAATCCGAAATCCTGACATGTACCGTTCCAATAACATCACGACTACAACCGGAACATTGCCTGAATTGTTCCATTTTGTATAATGATGTAAGAATACCGCAGTAAAAGTCTCACAGGTCGTGAGGGGAGAAGGGGGAACTTGGTTTCTTTTACATTTTGAAACAAACATTCATAGTTCACGTAGATATGTCATGTATCTGTTGTGTTTGAGTGATGGAGTGTTTATCCTTCATGCCTGAATTGACAGCACGAGTGAAATAGAAAAGTATGATTGAACTTCGAGATATTCGCAAAAGTTATAACGGTACTGTCGCTGTAGATGGAATATCATTCTCAATCGACAAGGGCGAAACATTCGGTCTCCTCGGTCCCAATGGCGCCGGAAAGACAACCACGGTCAATATGATGGTCGGCGCGCTGAAGCCCGACAGCGGTACGGTTGTCATCAATGGCACTGGTAATCCGACTGATCCACAGGTCAGGATGCAACTTGGCAACTCGCCGCAAACATTGTCGATCTACGAAGACCTCTCAGCCGAAGAAAACCTGCGATTCTTCGGCAAATTGTACGGTCTTCGCGGTCGCAAGCTGAAAGAACGAGTTGACTGGACAATCGAATATGCGGGTCTTCAGGATCGTCGCAAAAGTCTCACGAAGACATTCTCCGGCGGGATGAAACGCAGGCTGAATCTCGCATGCGCACTGATTCATGAACCGGAAATAATCCTGCTCGATGAACCGACTGTCGGGGTCGATCCGCAATCGAGGAATCTGATTTTTGAATCGATAGAATCTCTCAAAAAACAGGGCAAGACAATCATCTATACTACGCATTACATGGAAGAGGCTGAGCGTCTCTGCGACAGGATTGCGATTATGGACTTCGGAAAGATTCTCGATATCGATACGGTGGACAACCTGATCGAGAAACATGGCGGCCTCTCTGTGATTACTGCTGTCTTGAGAACGATTCCCGACGACCCATCGGCACTTCCGGGTATGCTCGATGGTAATTTGCTGCGAATCGAAACAGATCATCCGATGAAAGTATTCGCTGAACTGGCAGGCGGCGGTCTGAAATTCACCAGCGCCAGAATCGACAGAGCCGATCTCGAAACGGTTTTCCTGAACCTGACCGGCAGGAGGTTGAGAGACTGATGAGAAGCATACTGACACTGGCGCTCAAAGATCTGCTTCTGCTCTGGAGAGACAAATTCGGATTGTTCTGGGTGGCGGTTTTTCCGCTTGTATTCGCGATTTTCTTTGGGGCGATCTTCTCAGGTAGTGACGATGACAGTCCGAGTTCCATTAAGATTGCCGTTGTCGATCAGGACTCCACCGAATGGTCTGATAAATTCGTAAGTGAACTCGACAGCTCAGAATCTTTCGAGGTTGTCAGAACGGGATTCGACGACGCCGAACAACTGGTTCGAAAAGGCAGGGTTACGGGTTATGTCCTTCTTGAGAAAGGATTCGATTCTTATGCCGGACCATTCTTTGGCGGCAAACCACCGATAAAGATCGGAATCGATCCGTCACACAGGGCTGAAGCCGGATATCTGCAGGGAATTCTCACGAAGATGCTCTTCACATCGTCTCAGGAACGGATGATGGATAGTGATCGAATGACACAGATCATGGAATCTGCTCAAACCAATGTCGATACAGCTTCCGGTCTAACTGTCAATGAACGCAATTCATTGAAAAAACTTCTCGGTAGCGTTAAAGAGTTTTACAGCGAGGCTGACAGCGGTCTCCTAAGAAGAGATGGCATCAGCTCCGGTGGCGGCATGAAAGAAATCGAAGTCGAGTCAGTCAAACGCGAGAGATCGAAAAACATCCCTCAGTCGCCTTATGATATTTCGTTTCCTCAGGCAATCCTTTGGGGATTGATCGGGTGTGCCGCGACATTTGCTATTTCGATTGTGGTCGAACGGACGACCGGAACTCTTCTGCGACTCAGGCTGGCTCCCATTTCACGGGTACATATTCTGGCTGGCAAAGGATTAGCCTGTTTCATCGCCTGTATCGGAGTGATGGTCATCCTGCTCTTGTTTGGGAAAATTGTATTCGGCGTGAATCTGTCACATATCCCGCAACTTGTCATTGCGATAGTTTCCTCTGCGCTCTGTTTTGTCGGCATCATGATGTTTATGAGTGTGCTCGGTAAAACCGAACGATCTGTGGCAGGATCGGGATGGTCTATCCTGATGGTGATGTCTATGATCGGCGGCGCAATGGTGCCGGTGATGTTCATGCCGCGATGGATGAAAACACTCAGCACAATCAGTCCTGTCAGGTGGGCAATTTAC
>JAJRZO010000451.1 GCA_024275215.1 Candidatus Zixiibacteriota bacterium
ACCATCTCGACTTTGTCGAACTGGTGAACACGAATCAGTCCGCGCGTATCTTTGCCGTGTGCGCCCGCCTCCTTACGAAAGCAAGGCGTATATGCTACATACTTTCGGGGAAGATCATCTTCATTTAGAATCTCGTCGCAATGTATGTTTGTCACCGGCACCTCGCCGGTCGGTATCAGATACAAACCGCTGTCCTCGACATGATACATATCATCGCGCAGCTTGGGTATCTGTCCGGTTCCGGTCATAGCCTGTTCGCCTGCGACAAACGGAGGTGAAATTTCAGTGAAACCGTGCTTTGTACAATGAAGATCAATCATGAAATTGATAAGCGCCCTTTCGAGCCTCGCGCCAATGCCTGTATAGACGATGAAACCCGAGCCGGTGACTTTCGCTCCGGCAGCAAGATCGAACATACGAAGCTTCTCACCAAGCTCCCAGTGCGGCGCGGGTTCAAAACCGAAAGTCGGCCTTTCACCCCACGAACGAACCTCGACATTGTATGATTCGTCAGGTCCTACAGGGACACTTTCGTGCGGAATATTCGGCACCCACAGTGACAGCTCTCTGATCTCATCATCAAGCTGCCTGATCCTGGCATCCGATTCGGATATCTGCTTCGAGACGAGTTTCATCTCTGAAATCGTCTCGCTGGCATCCCCACCAGTCTTCTTCACTTTCGCAATTTCTTCAGAAACACTGTTTCTGCGTTCCTTGAGTTCCTGCACGCGCGTGATAAGTTCACGTCTTACTTTGTCGAGTTCAAGGAGTTTGTCGATGTCTGCTTTTTCGTTTTTGTCAGCGACAGTCTTTCTGACTGTTTCCGAATTATCACGTATGAATTTCAGATCAAGCATTCGAATCCCTCAAGCTTCTCAGCATCTGTCTGTTTGGAGTAAACGATGGTACGATTTTACAAATCTTGTCAATGACCTCTGTCTGCCTCGTATCGAGTGCGAGAGCATAAAGTTCATCAATCTCATTCATAAGTGTGTCATTGTCCGAGCCGGTCGTCTGTGCAATCATGATCTTCGGATGAATCGACGGCAGCATGCCTTCGCTTTCAATAAATAATTCCTCGTGCAACTTCTCACCGGGACGAAGTCCCATGTATTCTATTTCTATATCTTCATTAGGCGTAAAACCGGCGAGCGTAATCATATCTTTCGCGAGTTCTACAATCTTCACCTGTTCCCCCATCTTCAGCACCATCAGCTTGCCGTTTGTTCCAATCGCACCCGCCATCATGACTAACAGAGTCGCCTCCCTGATCGTCATGAAATAGCGTGTCATGCGCGGGTCGGTAATCGTAACAGGGCCGCCATTTTCAATCTGTCTCGCGAATATCTCAACAACAGATCCATCAGACCCAAGCACATTGCCGAACCTGACAGTAACGAACTTAGTATCGCCCTCGTTCGACATGGCATTGACCATCATCTCGGCAATGCGTTTGGTCGCGCCCATGACCGATGTCGGTCTGACAGCCTTATCCGTTGAGATCATGATAAACGCCGACACACCATATCGGATCGCTGTTTCGGCAACTGTCCTCGTACCTATGATATTATTTTTCACAGCTTCTTCAGGGTAGTATTCCATCAGCGGCACCTGCTTATAGGCTGCCGCATGAAAAATGACGTCGGGCTGATACTCATTTATCAGGCTGTCGATTTTCTTCTTGTCACAAACATCGGCGACAACCACAACCTTGTCAACCTCTCGAAAACTCGATGAAAGTTCAATCTCCAGCCTGTAAAGATTGTTCTCTGCACGATCCAGCATGACCAGAATTTCCGGATGGAACCGCGCAGTCTGTCTGCAAATCTCCGACCCGATTGATCCTGCCGCACCGGTCACCATCACACGCCTGCCCATGATAAATTTGCGTATGATTCCCTCATCGAGACTGACCGGATCGCGACCGAGCAGGTCATCGACACTTATATCCCGCACCTGATTCATCGACACCCTGCCATCGAGAATGTCTTTCAGCGGAGGCGCAGTTTTGAAGCTGACCTTGGCGTTGCGGCATCTCTGAATGATGTTACGCATTTGCACACTCGAAGCCGACGGAATCGCGATTATGATTTCAGAGATATGTTTCTTCTCGACGATTTTCTCAAGCTCAGTCTGATCTCCCAGGACTGGAATTCCGTGGATTCGCACGCCCCGTTTGGCAGGATCATCATCGATGAATCCGACAGGCTGACAATTCAATTCTCTCGTGGAACGAATCTCTCGCGCAATCATCTCACCGGCATCGCCGGCTCCGATGATAAGTGTCCGCTTCCCGGGGCGCAGAATGGTCGGCATAATCTCGCGGACAGCACGCAAACCAAACCGCAGTGCACCTGACAGGAAAATCAACAGCATCCATTCCAAAATGAATATTGATCTCGGGAATAGCGGGATCTTGAAAAAATAAACAGGAATCAAGAGCAGAATAGAACCAACCGTGACTGCTTTGATGATCTGTATCAGATCATTGATCGACGCATAACGGTATAGCCCTGTATAAACTTTGAAATAAGCGAACATCGCGAACCTGACAACCATCACAACGAAAATCGTATTCGTCATCAGACTCATCTCTGTTCGTGGAATGCTCCCGCCGAACCTGAGCAGGAACGCTCCGACATACGAAGCGATAATCGCAAAGAGGTCGAGAAATATCAGGAACACACGTCGCTGAGTAGCCATCATCCTGTGAAGCTCCTCGCTCGACACACGTTCACCCGATTGTATAGACCTGAAATAGTAAATGCGGTTACCGACAAGCAACAGCAGTATGACTCCCCAGTATATGAAAATCGAATACTTCAATTCCGCCAGTGGATCCGTGAAATCAACAAGAAGCACGACAAGAATCAGCATGCCAAGGCTTGTCGCGGAAACGACGCGGGTTACTTCCTCGAACAGCCACTTGATCGGTTCTTTTCTGTAGAATCGAAAAACCGCAAAGAGAGCAAGCCAACTGGCAGTCACTACAACATCCGGCATCAGATAAGACATCAATCCGACAGACTTGCCCGGACCGCCGCCGTGATACCGAAGCCAGAATACCAGAAAAAACGAAATCTGCAACGCGACGACATCGAGTGCAAGCAGCATAAGCCATCCCGGCAGACGATCTTTCAATTTGGCATTCATTATTTTAAGATAAAATACGTGCTTCCCATGTGCAACAAGTATCAGCTACCGGCCAAACACTACTGCCAGAGTCCTGATCACAACTGTAAGATCGCTCAGCAGATTTCTCCTGCGTTGATAATCGAGACTGATCCGGATTTTCGATGGTACAATCTCATTGATATAATACCGCTCCGGATCATCGACTGTTTCAAGCAATCGCCCCTCATCACGAAATTCGAGTGATGCCGGATCTGTCAGTCCCGGCTTAAACTCAAGCGCCTTTTTCATCCAGGGCTGATATTTCGCAACGTATTCCGGCACCTCAGGTCTCGGGCCTATGAGGGTCATATCACCTCGAAGAACATTATACAATTGAGGTAATTCATCGAGCCGCAATCTCCGAAGGAGTTTCCCAATTGATGTAATTCGTTTATCGTCGCCGACAGTGATTTACAGCCCGCCACTTGAAACACCCATCGTGCGAAACTTATAGAGCCTGAACAATCTCTCGTGCTGGCCGACCCGTTCCTGAACGAAAAAGACCGGACCGCGTGAGAATATCTTGACAAGTATCGCAATCAGAATCAGAAACGGTAATGTCAGAACCAGGAATACGAATGCGAAAACGATGTCGATGATCCGTCTCATCACCTTCCGCGTCCGGAGATGATCTGTTTCATTCTGCGCACGACCTCGCCGACTTCGCTCTTTGTGATACCGGGATAAAGCGGGAGAGTTATCACTTCCTTGTATAGTCGATTTGCGTTGGGGAAATCACACGATTTGAGAGAATACATCTTACGATAATATGGTTGCCGAAATATCGGAATGAAATGCACACTCGTACCGACTCCCGCTTTCGATAGTTTGTCGATCAGTTCATCGCGATTCATGGAGCATTTCCTGCCATTGAAACGAATGATGTACATATGCCACGCATGTTTCATGTTCTTATCGCGAGGAGGAATTTCGATCTCGTCTATTTCCGCAAGAGCTGTATCATACCACTCAGCCGCTTTTGCGCGCTGCGCCTGCATCGTCTCGAATCGCTCCAGTTGTGCGATCCCAAGCGCAGCGTTAATATCCGAGAGATTGTATTTGAATCCGAGGTCGCGTATTTCATAATACCAGTTCCCGGTCTTGTGGTATCGCTTCCACGCCTGCCTGTCCATACCATGAAGCGCAAGCTTGCGAACACGATCAGCCCATCGACCGTTCGATGTTGTAACCATCCCACCCTCACCTGTGGTAATATTTTTGGTTGCGTAAAAACTGAAACATGTCAGATGAGGAGTAGAACCGATTCTCTTTCCATGATATTCCGCACCGATGGCGTGAGCTGCATCATGCACGATAACAAGCTTATTCTTCCTTGCAATGCGTTCAATAGAACGCAGTTCACACGAAAGACCCGCGATATGCACCGGCATGATCGCTTTCGTCCGTGAAGATACTTTTCCTGCTATTTTATCGGGGGAAATATTAAACGTATTTGGATCGATGTCAGCAAACACAGGTCGCGCGCCGCTGTGGATTATCGCTTCGACCGATGCCACAAAAGTGTATGGAGTAGTGATAACTTCATCACCCTGTTTCACTCCCGCTGCAAGCAGCGACAGGT
>JAJRZO010000452.1 GCA_024275215.1 Candidatus Zixiibacteriota bacterium
AATCCAGCCTATACGCGCAAGGAGTCAGTATGCGTGAAATTGATGTGAATGAGGTCATTCCAAAAGTGCGTCAAATGTGCATGGACGCAAACTATTTCCTCGGCGATGATGTCAAATCCGCACTTGTGAACGCCGAGAAAAATGAAGAATCTCCGGTTGGCAAAGGCATTTTAAGTGACATAATAAAGAACTCCGAGATCGCCCGCGACCAGCAGGTTCCCATGTGTCAGGATACGGGCTTCGCTGTCTTTTTCGTCGAGATCGGTCAGGACGTACATTTCACAGGCGGATCGATAACCGACGCCATCAACGAGGGGGTTCGTCAGGGTTATGCCGACGGTTATCTGCGCAAATCGATTCTCGGAGACCCGATCCAGCGAGTGAACACAAAGGACAACACACCGGCAGTGATTCATTACGACATCGTCCCGGGTAATAAAGTAAAAATCATCTTCGCAGCGAAAGGCGGCGGCTCAGAGAATATGAGCGAAATCAGGATGATGAAACCATCCGATGGCGTCGAGGGTCTCAAAGATTTCGTCCTGGATCGTGTCAGACGCTCCGGCGGCAACCCATGCCCGCCGATCATTGTAGGAATAGGCGTCGGCGGAACATTCGAGAAATGCGCTCAAATCGCCAAGAAATCCCTTCTTCGTGAAATTGGATCGAAACACCCTGATCCGTACTATGCAGCCCTCGAGGCGGAGCTTCTCGAAAAGGTCAACAAAATCGGCATCGGTCCGCAGGGACTCGGCGGTCGTACGACTGCTCTGGCGGTATTCATCGAAGCGCATCCGTGCCACATAGCCAGCTTTCCGGTTGCGGTTAATATCCAGTGCCACGCTGCCAGACACAAAGAAGTCATCATCTGATCGGAGATATATGATGTCGGAAGAAAAAATCAAAATCACTACGCCGCTGACCGATGATGTCGTCAGGAAGCTCAAGATCGGTACGCAGGTGCTTATCAGCGGCACAATTTACACTGGCCGCGATGCGGCTCATAAGAAAATGACCGATGCACTCGGCAAAGGTGAGCCTCTCCCCTTCGATCCGAAGGGTCAGATAATCTACTTTGTCGGACCTGCTCCTGCGAAACCCGGAAAGCCGATTGGCTCCGCCGGACCGACAACATCGTATCGGATGAATGCCTATTCTCCCGCAATGCTCGATGCAGGTTTGAAAGGCATGATCGGCAAGGGTCAAATGTCCGAAGAAGTGCGCGACAAACTGAAAGAGCATATCGCGTGCTACTTCCTCGCCATCGGTGGTGCAGGAGCGCTGATTGCGAAATCGATCAAAGAAGCTGAGATCATCGCATACGATGATCTCGGTCCCGAAGCTGTGCGCAAATTGACTGTTGAGGACTTCCCTGCAATCGTGACATTCGATTGTTACGGCGGCAATCTTTTTGAGGAAGGCGTCAGGCAGTACAGCAGAGAGTAATCGCTGAAACAAAAATCATCAAATTCAAGTCCGCTCTGATTGGGTGGACTTTCTTCTTTGATAGAACTGCAGATGATAAAGCGGTTCAAGCTCACTCGGAGCTTGACGATTTAGCTCCCACTTTCGGGCAGAGCTTCTCCAGAAAGCAATTATCACAATTCGGTTTTCGTGAGTCGCATACATTTCTGCCATGTGCTATCAGGAGATGTGAGATAATCGTCCAGTCGTCTTGAGGAGTGATTTTCATCAGGTCACGCTCGACCTTCTTCGGGTCATTCGATTCCGACAGACCGAGCCGCCGAGACAATCGCCCGACATGCGTATCGACACAGATGCCCTCATTGATGTTGAAGGCATTTCCGAGCACGACATTGGCGGTCTTCCGCCCCACTCCCGGCAATCTCGTCATTTCGGCGATGGTTCGCGGAATCTCACCGCTAAAATCATCGACAAGCATCCTGCAGCATGCCTTGATATTCTTTGCCTTATTCTTGTACAGTCCCAACGGTTTGATGATCTTTTCGATGGATGTCAGATGCGCTTTTGCGAATGATTCGGCATCCGGGAATCTCGAAAAAAGCTCAGGCGTCACCCGATTGACCGATTTATCAGTTGCCTGTGCCGAAAGAATCGTTGAAATGAGCAATGTGAATGGCGATCTGTGCTTCAGCGTACAACACGCTTCGGGATAGTGCTTCTTCAACAATTTGAGAATCTTGTCCATGAAAGTATATAACCGAGCAGACCTTAGTTATCAAGCCGAATCGACAAGATTTCTCACGTCTCAAGGAGACGTGAGCTACGGGAAATTGAAAATCTTGTCCACGCAGATGTACAATCAGGCAGGCAGGAGTTATCAAGCCGAATCATACAGGTAGCACAGGAGTGCCCCCACTCCCGCGAAAAACATCTTTTCACAAACAATAAGCGGTCGGGAAAATAAATTTCACGACCGCCTGATAAGAGGGCTGTGTATGAAGGGCTGATACTTGATAATCAATGGGGATCAATCTGTCAACCGTTTTTTTCTTTTGCGACAAGATTCTCATACGGTTTAGAGATGCTTTCTACAACAGACCTATACAGGACATAGACAGTCTCCTTTCCAACAACCCGAGCATAACGTCGATTGCTATCCCCTGATGCAGCAGCGACTTCCAATTGCTGACTTGAACCATCACTTAATAGAATCGTAGCGGAGTAGTCTTTCTTGTCGAAGTCGTACCTTGTGGAATCGGCAGGACGAGCAAAATCGCTTGCTTTCAATTGGCAGAGCTTTCTCAGCAGCGAATTCGCCTCATCCTGATTTGCCTTTGAAGATTTGTCAAACGGCGGTTTTGAAATCCTCCAGATACTGTCAGCAAGCTCAAGAGTATAGTGTTCCTCGCCGAACATACACTCGATCGCCTTGACATCAGCAGTATTGATGTCGAAAATCGTCTTATCTCTCCAGTCATTGGGAGTACGGTTGACCATATGTGTCAGCATTCCCCTGGCAAGATAGACATCATTTTCATCGGAACGCCGCACATAGGTATTCCTGAAATCGCCCGACATCTTGCCAATAAACAGAGACGCCAGCATGTTATCACCAGTATACAGTTCTAATTTCGTACCGGTAAGCGTATCCACCTGAAATTTGATCTGATTCGCAGGATTATCAGAAATGACATCACCAGCTCTCAGGTTACCTATTGTCTCGACAAGATTCTTCACAGCCCTCTTATCTGCCGGATGAGATTCACCGTTTGAGACAAGCCAGTTATCGCCGACCCTGTTCAGGGTCACTTGCGACCCGAGTTTCCGGATCACGATTTTGTCAACCGCAGATGTGTCAATCCCGAGGAAATTATCGACATACTTCGGTGATGAAATCGAGGAATCGTGCTTCTGCACGAGAAACCAGACAATCAGAAGAACAACAAGTATGACTACAGGCCAGAACTTTTTCATCAGACAAGTCTCTTCTTGTTGGATCGTCGCATCCGCCACCTTGTAAGTCCATACAGGAGCACGACAATCGGCATTCCGACGATATTGAAATACTTCGTGAATGCTTTGACCCCGCCGGAAACATCATCAAGCGGACGCTCGGCCACACTCTTGGAACGTATCGAAATAAGCCCTTCATCCTGCGAAAGCCAGTCCACTATATTCATAAAGAATACCAAATTGTTCTTGGATGCCAGATAGCTATCCTTCACGAGATCACCATCCCCCATTACGACCATTCGAGTATTCACCGACCTCTTCGGCGATGGCAAAGAATCCATAATAAAGCTGGAATCACTGGAATCACTACCAGTGTATTCCGGTATTGGTTTGTCAGCAAAATAGCCTGGGAATTCGCCTCTCAGTACGGCAGCCAACGGAATACTCTGTCGATCAAAATCACTTCGTCTGAAATCCCGGTATGGATTAAGATCAAATCCGGCAGTCTCAGTACGGCTCAACTCTGAAGTCCATGCGAATACTTCCCTGCTGACACTGTCGGGAACCTGAACAGTCGTGTCAAGCGAACTCGCAAATGTAAACACAATGCCATCGAGTCCCTTCACGATTATGTTCCCTTCATCCAGGTTGGTCACCAGTGGGAAATACCTGAAATCGACCATGTTCTTAACTCTGAAAAAACCGGTCTGTTGCTGAACACCGATTCTGGAACATCTTGCATCAAGAACAATGTCATCATTGACACCGATTCCATAATTCTTCAGGAAGTCGTCGAGACCTGTTTCGACTTTCTTACAGTTGTTATTCTGAATGTCACAGTCGTACTTGTCGAGAAATACTCCCAGCTTGCCGCCCTGCATAACATACTTGTCGAGAACATACAATTCCCAGTCGGAATACGGGCTGCGCGGCGACAGAATCAGGACAGCATCAAACGATGCGGGAATTTCCTTTATGTCAGAAAGAGTGATCGGCTCAATAGTATATTCGCGGGATAGCGCTCCGTTGAGATTTTTCAAATCCTGCTGAAGATCAGCCTCACCATGCCCTGTGACGAACGCGATCCTCGGCATCGATGCGCTCGTGACCTTGCGGACAGCGCGAGAGATTTCATACTCAAGACCATCGGTTGATTGCAGAACCGGCAGGACTTCTGTCTTATCACCATGCAGGAATACGATTCCCATGTATACTTTCTTGATTTCGAGGCGGTCACTCTCATAGGCATTAACCTGAACAGGTGGAATCCTGTATGACTGAGCCTCATCTTCAGCGCCCTCTTCTGCCGGATCGATGAACTCAAACTCGAACTTGCCGCCCGAATACGCACGATAATCAGCAAGCTGATCTTTCAAATAACGTGCATTCTGATTGTACGGCGGTGGAAGGTCTTTGGTGAAAAAACATTTTACAAGAACACGATCTGAAAGATTTTTCATCAGATTTTTGGATGCATTTGAAAGCGAATATATTCCGCTATCCGTCAGATCGACACGCGCAAACAAGTTGATCGAAATAAGATTCAACACCAACAGTATAGCCAGCACTATTATCACCGAAGTGACAGGACTCGAATCTTTACGTTTTCCTGAAGCCATTCTACTTCCACTTCCTCATTTCAAGCGATTTCACTGTCAGGAACAGGAACAGAAAAATCAACGAGAAATAGTATATTATATCACGGCTGTCTATCACACCACGCGCGATATTCTCGAAGTGATAATCTGTCGAGAGGAATTCGAAGATGGTCGCAAGATAGCTCGGCATGAATATCACAATCTTATCCATCAGGAACAGAACAAATATTATCACGAA
>JAJRZO010000453.1 GCA_024275215.1 Candidatus Zixiibacteriota bacterium
ATGAAGCCGAGACCAGATTGAAGCAGCATCTTCAGACATCGGTTCGCATCAAGAGGAGTCTGAAAGGCGGACGAATTGAAATCGATTTCTATTCTCAGGATGATCTTACTCGCCTTGTCGATTTGATCCTGAGCCAGAATGGGAGTATGCCACGAAATACCTGACTTTGATGCTCATAAGCGAGACGACGAAAGAGCCGAAATCGATGAGGATTCCGTCGTGGGCGCCTCGTGCTGCTGTTGTATTGATCGTGGCGATGATCATTCTCGCTGTGCTGGGGGTACTGAGTTATCTTCAGCTTTACAACAAAGTTTCACAGGCTGAAGACATACAAAAAGAAAATGAAATTCTCAGGAACTACACGAGCCGGGTGCATCAACTCGAAACAGATCTTAAAACCAACAGGCTTCTCCTGAACCGAATGATGGAGCTTGCCGGAATTTCTACCACAACTGATTCATTTGGGGAGTTACAAGTTGGAACATCGGATTCGTCTGTGGGAGCATCAGAGTACGGAGCACGCCCCTCGTGGGAGCACGGGCGGATGGTCGATGATACGGTGCCACGATCAACACCATCCGGCATACCGATGCTCGGCACGCTGTCGAGGGGGTTTGCTCCCGATGAATCTCTTGGCGCACGGAGGCATTTCGGAATAGACATTGCAGCAAAGGAAGGCACGCCGGTATTTGCTACAGCAGACGGAACAGTGGAATTCGCCGGCTGGGATGAGTCCTTTGGAAATTATCTGATTATTGATCACCTCGGAGGATTCAAAACATACTATGGTCACAACCGGGCGTTGCTCGTGGCAGTCGGTGAATCAGTCAAGAGAGGCGAATTGATAGCACTGTCGGGCAATACCGGTCACAGCACCGCCCCCCACCTGCATTATGAAATAAGACTCAGGGGAGAACCTGTAAATCCCGAAGAATACATGGAAATAAGTAAACTGGAACAGATGGAGTGAAGATGGCTGAAAACACAAACACCGTTCTTGGGAAAGACTCGTCGATGACGGGTACTATCGAAGTCACAGGGTCGTTGAGGATTGATGGCTTCGTTAAAGGTGAGGTTATCTCGAAGGAGACTGTTGTCATAGGACCTACCGGCAAAGTTGAAGGCGATGTGAAATCAAAACTGGTTGTGATATCAGGACAGGTGATTGGAAATGTCGCTGCGGAGGACAAAGTTGAGCTTCAGGCGAAGTCTCTGTTGCAGGGTGATCTCCGAACAAAAGGACTTGTTATCGAGCAGGGAGCTGTATTTCAGGGAGCATGCCGCATGAAAGAAGATGTTGTGGTCCCGAAAAAAGAACTCCAACACGTAAAGGCATAATGTGGAAAATCTGCGGTATTTTGTGGATAAGCCTTTAACATAGTGTAGCTCTGAGTGTTAGGTGGCAGCCTTAAGAAATTCATTTAATGGTTATCCACAACATCATGTCAGTTTGTGCTATAGAAACAGTCCGGTTTTTCCGTCTATAAGATATAGACGAAAGGACTGATTCTATGCATAGTATCCTTGCTGTTATTGCAGCATTCTTTTTCCTGGTTGGGTTAGGGCTTCTTGCCTGGATTCTTGTTTCTATCATTGGGAATATCAGGAGAAGACCGGGCGCGTCTTCAAGAAAGTCACGCGTAATCTGGCGAGTAATCTTTCCCATCTCAGGAATTCTGTTGATTGTTCTGTCTCAGCTTCTTTTCTGGGTGGATTCCAGCCTGGATGCGTATACGACCGTTCAATCCTCTCTTCCATTGGGTACTGTCAGTTTTCATGAATCTGGTTCATCCGGCAGGACTATGACCGTTGCATTGCGATCCAACTCATCGGAAGAAATGATGCAGGTAGAAATTCTCATGCGGTCAAACGCGGCTATACTTGAAGTTGAGACTATTCGATTCGCTGCTCCTTTCAAGATTTTCGGCCTGACAGAGTACTATCGTATTTCGAGGATCAAAGTAATAGACACCAGAAATCCATCACCAGAACCATTGTACGAGAGAAAAATTCAACCAAAGTCTGAAGCGGTATGGACTGTACTGGATGAAATAGGGCGCTTTTTTCCAATCGCAAAGACTTCCAAATTTATCTCTGAACCTGTATTTTTCAAAGATGGCGCGAAGATACATGTGTTTAGCGAGGAATCTCGTATACTTCTTGCCGACATTGAATAGCGCATCCCAATGTATGGCGTTCAGATGGTCAATAAATCTCTCTGAATACCGATATTGCATATAAAACTGTGTGGGCATACTCCAACGCTCATTGGCGGGGTCAATGCAGACGAACATTGAGCAACATTTTCAGACAGGTACTGCCGAATTCCTCACGGCATTAAATCGCAGCCTGAAAACATCTGTCCTTTATCCGTCAAACAGTTCGGTTCCAAAAGAGCTGAGAAGAGTCTGCTGGGAAAAACTGGATCAATTGTTGTGCGAAAGGGAATCGCTTGATCTTGAGATTGACAGGGAGAACATTCTAATCGAGGGTGAAACAGTGTCTGTTGGGGATGGCTCCGGGAGCAACCTCGCCCGCATAATGCACAGAGACGGACTCAGGCATATCAGATTCCGCACCGGGCTACCGAAAGAAGAATTCGAGAGGTTCTATAACGCTCTCCTGACTGCCTTCGTTGATAGAAGCGGCAACGAGGATATTGTCAACCTGCTTTGGGAGACCGATCTCGATTTCATCGAGTATCACGCTGTCGACAATTTTGTGATTAGCTCAGAACTGATGGATAGTGAGGAGAACACACGCGGAAAATCACTTGACTATTCTTCTATCATCAAAGCGGAAAAAGCTATCGCCGACCAGACTGATGAAATTTCCGGAGATTCATCCGACGATTTCACCGAACAATTCGGATCCCCGACCGGTCTTCTGCGAAATATCCAGGAATTCACCGATCAGGAAAAAAAGGAAATCCTGAATCTCCTTGAAAAAGACAATGAAATTGCGGCAGAATTCGTTGCCGCAGATCTCCTGTTCGATATTGCTTTGTCTGAAAATGATTATACACAATTCGCAGGAACATGTGAAACTCTCGACAATGTTTTTAACAATTTGCTCAGAGTAGAGAACTTTCCCCTGCTCGTTTATGTGATCCGCAGGATGAGATCAATGAGTGAAACCGTCGCCAAAGAATCGCAGCGCCGGGCGGAGCGGATGCGAGAGAGCTATCAGCGAAGCGGAGACAGGATCAGGATTGCAAACCTGACAGAAATCATGAATCGCTCGGAGAATCAGGATCTCGATCCGATTCGATCTTATCTCGAAGAACTGGACTGGAGCGCTCTGACGCAGTTGGTCTGGATGATGGGTCAACTCGAGTATTTCCCCGCAAGAGCTATGATCTGCGATCTTCTTGTCGAGAAAG
>JAJRZO010000454.1 GCA_024275215.1 Candidatus Zixiibacteriota bacterium
CACTTGAACGAAATGTCAAACTCCAAGTGAGTTTGACCTACGGGGACTCCTGACAATCTTTGTGGCAGATGATGGAGACACCTGCGCTACTCTTCGAACATCGCGCTGATGCTTTCGCGGTAGTGGATACTTTTGATTGCCTGCGCAAACAAATGTGATACCGTGACAATTTCTATTTTATCAGAGAATTCGACCGGCTGATTTTCAACACTGTCTGTGATGAAGAGTCTTTTTATCGGACTCCCATCGATCTTTTCCATCGCGCTGTTATTGAACACACCATGCGCGACCATCGCGTAGACATCCTTTGCGCCTCTGTTCATAAGTCCATTGGCGACCTCAACCAGTGTATTGCCTGAAATAGTAAAATCATCCACGATGAGAGCTGTTTTGTTTTCGACATTACCGATGATTTCAAGCACTACGGCTTTTTCATCATGTGCGATGCGTTCTTTGTCGGCGATGGCGACTGATGTTTTCAGGCGTGATGCGTATTTGCGCGCTTGTTTCGCAAATCCCGTATCGGGCGAGACAACGATCAAGTTGTTGAGATGTTCTTCGAGAATTCTGTCACACAATGCCGGCAGTGCGTAGAGGTTGTCGACCGGAATCCGAAAGAAGCCCTGAATCTGCGGAGCATGCAGGTCCATTGTTACGACACGATCCGCGCCCGCAGCCTCGATTGCATCGGCGCAGACTCTCGCTCTGATTGATACACGCGGTTCGTCTTTTTTGTCGCCTTTGCCGTAGCTGAAATATGGAATGACCGCCGTTACACTTTCGGCGCTTGCGCGCTTGAGCGCGTCGATCCAGAACAGTAACTCCATGAAAGTATCATTGGCAGAGAATACCGTCGATTGAACAATGTAAACCCGCCTGCCGCGAACATTTTCCAGCACCCGCACGAATGTGTTACCCTCGGAAAAATGGAACGACTCATTTCTGCCGGGGCTGACGTCGAGATGTTCACAGATTCCGGCAGTCAGCTTCTTGCTGGCACTACCCGCAAAGACTATCATTTTATCAGCTTTCATGTTCATACTTCCTCACATCCGGTCTTGTTCAAGTCCTGTCGGTCGAATGCCCAGCGCTTTCGATACTCTCTCTGTGTGAGTCAAGATAGCATACCTTTGATTGCATGGCAAGTTTCATCAATCACATTGGAGTTCAAGCTTGCTTGATGCAGACCTGCATTTGTATTATGGCTGATTGAATGGAGATTTATTTGGGATATTACTCTGACAAATTGTCCGCTGACCGCCTGAAAGGCGTGTATGAAATCGCGTCACCGAGATTAGAACAATATCTGCATTGCGAAATTGAATTCGTTGGAAGTCGGCTGGATTCATCATCAAGAGTTCTTGAACTTGGCTGTGGTTATGGCAGGGTCATCAAATTGCTCTCCGACTCGTGCCGTGAAATCACTGGCGTCGATTCGTCGGTTGACAGCATGATGATGGCTGCTGAGTATCTCTCAGGATTTCCTAATGTTTCTCTATATGCTATGGATGCATCGAAACTCGCGCTTAGAGATGGATGTTTCGATGTTGTCGTCTGCATCCAGAATGGAATCTCAGCCTTCCATGTCGATCCGGTGTTGTTATTGTCATAATCACTGAGAGTTACCCGATCGGGCGGGAGAGTCCTCTATTCAAGCTATTCCGGTAGATTCTGGGATGAGAGGCTGCGTTGGTTTCAGGCGCAGGCTGATGAAGGACTTTTGGGGAAGATAGATTATGAGCAGACCGGCGATGGCGTTATCGTGTGCAAAGATGGTTTCAGGGCAACGACATTTTCCAGATACGACTTCGAACGATTGCTTTCAAATCTGGGAGTAAGAGGTGAGATCACCGAAGTTGACTAATCGAGTTTATTCTGTGAGATAGCTGTGGCCTGAGTTGATGCAACTTATTCTTTTATTTGCTCGTAGATAATGCAATGAAATCACGCAACGTAATAGCGGAGACAATTGAGCTTACGAAGGTCTACACGGGCGGTATAGTGGCGCTGAAGAACGTCAGCATGTCTGTGCGCAAGGGCGAGATATTTGCGCTGCTCGGTCCCAATGGCGCGGGCAAGACCACGCTTTTCAAGATACTCCTGAGTATCGTCAAAGCTACATCGGGCGAAACCGAGATATGCGGATTACCGCCATCGACGCCGGAATCACGAAACAGCATCGGCTATCTTCCTGAGAACCACAATTTCCCGTATCATTTAACCGGTGCGGGACTGCTCAGATTTACCGGTCGTCTCTATGGTATGCGAAAGGAAGAGATTGAGAGTCGAATCGAAGAACTTCTCGAAACAGTCGGTATGACACGATGGGCGTCGACCAGATTGAAGAAATACTCAAAGGGAATGGCGCAGAGAATCGGACTCGCGCAGGCTCTCATGCCTGATCCTGATCTTCTTCTGCTCGATGAGCCGACCGATGGTGTCGATCCGGTTGGGCGGGTGGAAATCAGGGATTTGCTCAGGAGGCTTCAGTCTGAGGGTAAGACCATTATGCTCAACAGCCATTTGTTGTCTGAGGTCGAATCGATCGCCGACAGTGTGGCGATTCTTTCCGGCGGACGACTGATCAGGATGTGTTCGATCGATGAATTGACCCGCCGCCAATGTCGATTCGAGATCGAGGCTGATATGAACGGATGTGATTTTGGCTTCGCGAACGAGTCTGTCATGATCATA
>JAJRZO010000455.1 GCA_024275215.1 Candidatus Zixiibacteriota bacterium
CGAACTTGAGACCATTTCTTGCACCATGCAGAACATACGGCGTATTCGACATCGATTCCATCCCGCCCGCAACATAGCAATCGCCATCGCCCGCTTTGATAGCTGATGCAGCGATCATAGCAGATTTTAATCCTGAGCCGCAGACCTTGTTAATGGTCAAAGCCGGTATTTCAACAGGCAGACCTGCCGCAACAGCGGCCTGTCTCGCGGGCGCCTGACCGGTACCACCCTGGACAACCTGTCCCATGATGACTTCATCGATTGTCGTCGGATCGATGCCTGCTCGTTTGACGGATTCCTTGATTACGATCGCACCAAGCTGCGGAGCGGTAAGAGATGACAGACCGCCGAGGAAAGTTCCGATTGCGGTTCTGCATGCCGAGAGAATGACTGGCTGGGGTTTATCCATCAGGTTTCCTCCGTGAACGATTTATGATTATAAGTATCATTTCTGTGACTGCCGGTAACACATTGCTGCATTAGTGAATTATTTAACAACCAGTATGAATGTAACATAATGGTGTACCGAAATCAAACCAAAAAAGGCGTGGAAACAAGCCTTGATCCGTCTGTATTTCAGGTTACAACTGCGTCATCGCGAGGAGCGTAAGGACGTGGCGATCTCTGCAGAAGATGGCAGCAGTAGATCGGTGTTCCGCAGCAGGCAGTGCCTGTAAGAAACCCGACATTCTGACAACAAGGAAGTGTCGCGTTTCTCATCCCGCTCTGCTGGATTAGGAACGCGACCTACCTGGTCCACTACGATGACACGGAGGATACCCGATTTGAAAGTTGCGCAGGTCGCCCTGCGCGGTTTAGACAACAGAAGAAAATGTCGAAAGCACAGGGCTTTCGACCTACAACCGAAGTCTCAGTCTTCTGAGACGATTTCGAGGATTGGTTTGTCGGTGTCAACGAGGTCGCCCGGTTTGAAGGCGATATTCTTAACAACACCATCGAGTTTGGCCTGCACGACATTCTCCATCTTCATTGCCTCGACGATACAGACATTTGTGCCTTTGGTAACCTTCTCACCCTCGGATACCGTAACTTTTACGAGCTTGCCGGGCATCGGCGCAACAACTTTCTGTACGCCATCAACAATATCGCCCGCTGCCGCCCCGCCGGAGTCTTCATCTGCGAGTACATCTTCGAGAATATGCACACGGCCATCCATCTGAAGATAGACCTTGCCGTCGGTGCGGGCTATATGCAGCAGGCGTTTGGAACCATTGTCGGATGCAAGCATAAATGTGTTTGCGTCAATCGTTGTGATATTTAGCGGGAATGAAGATTCACTCACAGTGACTTTGTATCCGTCGTCAGCCCTGTCAACTGAGACTGAGTATTCTTCGCCGTTATATCGATATTCGTAGTTCATCTTATGATCCTGCACCAATTTCCCATTTGCCGACAGTCTGCCATGGCGTGGGAATAGCAGCTCCTCCATCACCGGAAGGCATCGCCCTTCGAGGCGAATGCTGATCTGCAAGGGCGGCGGCTGCAAGCAATAGATTCAATTCATCCTTTTGCAGGTCTGAGGGCTTCCAGTCAGGCATGTGTGTTGGGATGAAATTCGTATAAGTGCGACCCTGAATGAATTCATCATGCCTGAGCACATCGCGCAGATAGTCTATCTGGGTTGTGACGCCAAGAATGATATATTCCGAAAGTGCCTTTATCATTCGATTCCGTGCAGACTCACGATCCGGCCCCCAGACAATCAGTTTTGACAATATCGGATCATAGAATACGGACACCTCATCGCCTGAGCGTATACCAGTGTCGACACGTACTCCCGGACCTGTCGGCTCCTTCAAATACTCGATCTTTCCCGCCGCAGGCAGGAAATTGTTCGCAGCATCTTCGGCATAAATCCGACACTCTATCGCATGTCCGGTTTGCGAAATGGATTCCTGTTCGATCGAAAGTTCATGACCGGCAGCGACCTTGATTTGTTCAACAACAAGATCGACACCAACAACCATCTCGGTAATGGGGTGCTCAACCTGAATACGTGTGTTCATTTCGA
>JAJRZO010000456.1 GCA_024275215.1 Candidatus Zixiibacteriota bacterium
GGCAATATCCGCCGATCTGAATTTCAATTTGACCAGATCGCCGCCGAGAATCTGTTTCTCTATCAGTTTGACATCGTTATGTTGAATTGTCATTCTCTGTTCTTGCTTCTCCTAAGTTCTTCCGGTAGTCGTATATAATACCGGTATAAAAGCCATTTGCCATAGTTTATCGGGTCGATATCCGCCGGATTGAAATATGTTTCCTTGAGCGTTTCTGATGCGGCGAAATCCATATCCGGTATCCCTGATCCACGCAGTATTTTCCAGTCTGTCACTTTACCTGTGAAATCGATCAATATCTTGAACTTTATTTCACCCTCCCACATTTCGTTGTATGCTGAAACAGGGTAAATAAATTCGCCAGTCGAGGTAGGATGGTCGGGCGCAGGATAGAGTTCAGCGATTTCCGCTTCAATAGCTTTGTTAACCGAATCAAGATATGCTATCGAATCGAATTCGGCATTGGCAAATCCAGTTTCTTCCTGATTTTCAATCTGTTCCTGTTCTTCTTTCTTTGGGACAGCACCCTGACCCTGAAGCAGGTTGGTCGCCGCATCGGCATATATTGTGCCCTTGTAATTGTTGACAATGTCCTGGAAAGCAAGAATGTATGTCGAATCGATAATCAGTTCGCCGGAATCTCCGGAGTCGGGATCGGTTATACTCTGGTATTTCGACAGAGTCCATGCAAGTGCCCAGTCAGCTTTGGCCGCATAATCACTATTGGGGAAATCAGCGATAATAGACTCGAATATAGGTTTCGCGGCAAGATAATCACCATCTTCAATGAGCAGTTTTTCCGCCTCGGCATATCTCTTTGCAGGGTAGTCGTATTCATTCGAATCTGGTGAGATCGAGAGTCGCTCCAGTACTTGGGGGATGTAGTCGGAATGCGGGTATTTAGTCAGGAATTCGTCATAATATTCGAGAGCTTTCGTTGTGTCAAGATACTCATTATCATAGATCCAGCCGAGTGCGATCAGTGCACGCGGCGCGTATTTGCTGTCAGGGAAGCTGTCCACAAGCTCCTGATACTCGACGACAGCGGAATCGGGTTTATGTAGTTGCGTAAGGAAAAGCTCTGCAAGGAGATACTGGCTTTCAACCGCATCTTCTACCGCCTCGGCGCTTTTCCCTTCCCTGAATGATTCAAGATTTGCTATGTCGGCTGATTTTGCAAAAGCCTCACTGCTGACCGGAGAATTTCGATTGATTGTGGTTGAGGAGTCATACATGGCTTTGGCAGTTTCGAGATCAAGAAAATGGTCCTGATACATTGTGCCGAGATGGTAGAACGCTACAGCCGTTTGTTTCAGCCTCGGATATTCCTCAATCAGTTTCCTGTATGTTTCGATTGCTGCATCATAGTTGCCGGAAAGCCTTTCGCCATCACCGATTTGTATGTAAAGATCGGGCAGGTATGCAAAGTTTTTTTCATCTTCCGCAAGCTCCCGGAAAATTACCAGACCGCTGTCATACTGCTCTGCTTTGTAGTAGCAATCCCCGGCATTGAATAGTGAGCGAAACTTGAGAGAATCCTCAGCCTTAAAGTCGAGAACTTTCGAGAATTCGATTCTTGCACTATCGTACTGTTCGAGAGTGTAGAACGATTGCGCAATCTTGAATTGTGTCCGCGCAGCGAGTTCATCACCGCCATGTTCTTTGAGATATTCCCTGAAGACAGGAATCGCAAGATCGTAGTCCTCCTGTACATACAGGATGTCACCGAGCATAAACATCGATTCTGACCTGATGTTTTTATCTGTGCCTGCCGTATCGAGTCGTTCGAAAACTTCACGAGCACCGACATAATCTTCCTGAGCGAAACGGGATTTGCCGAGATAAAAACTTGCTTTCTCAGCGTATGGTGATTCCGGATGAGTCACGAGAAGCTCACGGAATTTGGTTTCCGCTTTGCTGAATTCGCCCGTATGATAGAACGACCGTCCGATCAGATACAGGGCGTCATCGACATATTTGCTGTCCGGGTGGAATTCGAGAATTGCAGAGGCTTTTTCAATGGTTTTCTGATACTTGGATATTGCTGCGCCTTTGGCAATTTCCTGCCCTGTCTTTTTCCTGGCATCCTCGGCCTCGCTGAAATTTTTCTTAGCAAGGAAAAATGTGTTGTAATAGACACACCCTGAGAACAGCAGGAGAAAAAGTGTTATACCTATCTTAGTTTTGGTCATTTTGATACCAGCCGTTATCAAGTTCAAGCTCCTTCATACAATCAACAGCGTTTCGATATTCGTCTGTTGTGATCTGTCTCGACAGACCATCATATTCCGATGCGAGGTGCGCCGGAAAATACTGCGACATAAGACTGACAGAACACTCAGTTGAAATCTCTTCCGCAATGAATGTAAGTGTCTCTCTCGTGCCGGAAATGTTCTCAGGCAGGACCAGATGCCGGATAATCAGGCCACTTGTAGCAATGCCGTTGTCATCAGTTTTGAGCAAACCGACCTGCCTGAACATTTCCCTGATTGCCGCGCGATTGACCTTCGGATAATCATCGGCTTTAGAGTAACGCTTCGACATAACGGGATCGGAGTATCTCATATCAGGCAGATAGATGTCTACAAGTCCTTCGATTTCTTTGAGTACATCGACAGAATCATATCCCGATGAATTCCAGACGATCGGGATAGACAATCCCCTGTCTCTGGCGTCGAGAATCGCTTTCGCTATTTGCGCGGAGTAATGTGTCGGCGTGACGAAATTGATATTATGCGCGCCGCGATTCTCAAGTTCGAGCATAGTCGCAATAAGCTCGTCATGGGTCAGGATATTTCCATGCCGGAGCTGGCTGATCGGATAGTTCTGGCAGTAGACACAACTGAGATTGCA
>JAJRZO010000020.1 GCA_024275215.1 Candidatus Zixiibacteriota bacterium
CGCTGCTGCAGTCCAGAGAATGCCCTTCTTGTAATCCCTGAAATAGTGCGGATAGATCGGTACAGGTTTCGCCCATCCGAATCTGAATCCTGACAGAATAAACACCAGCGCACCCATCGGATCGATATGCGGCAGTGGATTGAAAGTCAGGCGTCCGGCATTGAACGCAGTCGTATCGCCGAATTTGTATGCTATATAGCCGTGTGAGAATTCATGCACCGTAAGAGAAAACAGAAATATGGGAATCGCCATCAGCGCGTGAGCAATGTCAGGACTCATCTATGTATTCCTTTGTTGTGTAGTCCGGGTCATCTATAACCTCGAAACAAACGCATTTCCCTTAATGTAAAACCGCCACTGGCGATCAGTTCCGTTCTTTATTCCAATACGAGAAGATGTCGCGATTTCAAAGCCGCTGTCGTCGCCTTCAGTCACAAGCATCTCGCCGCCGGTGAGATCGGTTCCGGAGTGTGATGTGTCGAGTGAAAAAGCCTGACAGATTTTACCCGGACCATTAGTCAGATTAGCAATATTGTCGCAGTTTCTCAACTGCATCATGGTTTCGATACCTTCGACAGGTTCGATGCCTCTGATCAGTACAGCCGCCGCGTTGCCTTCCGGTTCAGTTACATAATTCAACATGTCGTACATGCCATAAATGAAATATATGTAGGCAACTCCTCCCCTGCCATACATAACACGATTACGATTCGTCTGGCCGAATCGTGCGTGGCATGCAGGGTCATCCTCGCCGATATACGCCTCGACTTCAACTATCCGTCCCTTCAGACTGATGTTATCAATTCGACGAACGAATACCTTGCCAAGCAAATCGCGAGCGACATCGAGCGTGGGGCGTTCATAAAACTCCCGCGAAAGCACAGATCGTTCAACCCTCGCTGATGTCATGGAGGTTTGTTTCATAGACTATCACTTCACCATCGACAAAATCATAAGCCAGTTGGTCGAGAGAATGTGCATCCGATCCTAAATATCGGATCATGACTCCCGCTCTCCGAGCCTTGTTCAGTAGCGCCATGTTCGGATAATATTCCTTAAGACCGTGTCTCAAAGCAGATGTATTGACCTCGATCCCGATTTCATTTTCTACAAGTGTCTCCAGAGTCGTACCGATGAAGTCGAAATCTGTTCGCACCATCTCATCAAGTTTATTTTCCGGTGCATGCCTTCTGTAGTAATCCAGATGCGCTACATAATCGAAAAGTCTGTATGTGGATGCCTGCCTCACAAGCGCATAGTATTTTTTCAGAAGCTCCGGGACAGTGTACTTTTCAAGCAGTTTGAGAGTTTGGCCTTCATTCTCAAATGAGAGATCATCGATCCGGTGTATTCCAACAAGTCTTAGTTCGATCAGGCGATCCTCAAGAGCATGCAGAATCTCGTCTGAAATCTCAGGAAAGAAATCGACCTCAACGCCGCATTTCACCATCAGTCCGAGACCATAATACTTCTCGCGCGCACTCCAGACATCATCAGCATAACGCTTGATCGAATCTACAGACGTCGGTACGCGTTTCCCGTCAACGAACATTACACTGCTGTCGGGCAATCTTGGATTAG
>JAJRZO010000457.1 GCA_024275215.1 Candidatus Zixiibacteriota bacterium
CAACGCCGTTTTCGAGCGCCTCGGGACCGAGATATTTCCCCCGCTCCCACACAGCAATCGCGACATCGACAGGACACATGCTCGGATCCACACCGAGCGAGTTGTAACCGCGATACACAATCGGGCGAATGTAGCATTCTCTCAGTTCGTTAATCCTGATAGCTTCGAGCGCAGCCTGCCGGATTTCCTCTTTCGTAAAAGGAATCTTCATCCGATATATCTTTGCGGAGTTAAAGAGGCGGTCAACATGTTCCGTATGTCGGAACACAGCCGTACCGCGACTTGTGTTGTACGCTCGAATTCCCTCGAAAACCGAGGAACCATAATGAATGACATGAGAGCAGACATGGATATTCGCGTCTTTCCAGTCGACAAACTCCCCATTCATCCAAATCTTGCCAGTCTCTTTGAAAGCCATTTTGCCTCCTGCGGGTCTATGGTCAGAGTGATGATATGCTTCTGAAAATCTCCCGCGCAATCACGATGCGCTGGACTTCGGATGTCCCCTCGCCGATCTCGCAGAGTTTCATGTCGCGATAATAACGCTCGGCGGGATATTTCGATGAGTAACCGTCCGCACCGAGAATCTGGATCGCCTGATATGTACAGAAATTCGCAACCTCGGACGCATACACTTTCGCCATCGCGGATTCTTTGGTATGTTTGCGTCCCTGATCTTTCAACCATGCCGATCCATAGACAAGATGACGCGCAGCCTCGATCTGCATCGCCATGTCAGCGACTTTCCACTGGATCGCCTGATTCGCTGAAATCGGTTTGCCGAACGCTTCCCGCTCGACAGCTCGTTTGCTTGCAAGCTCGAATGCGGCCTGCGCAATACCAAGAGCCATCGCGGCGATAGAGATTCGCCCGCCGTCGAGAGTTATCATAAACTGTTTGAAACCGAGACCTTCATCGCCAAGACGCTGCGATTCGTGTAGTTTTACATCATCGAAATGCAAATAAGCAGTGTTGGAACCGCGGCAACCCATCTTGTTCTCTTTCTTGCCGACAGAGAAACCCTCGATTCCCTTCTCGACAATAAATGATGATATGCCTTTGACACCGCCTTCGTCGCTCGTGCGCGCTGTGGCGATTGCAACTGTGCATGGTTCCGCGGAAGTGATCCAGCACTTGGTACCATTCAGGATGTAATGATCTCCATCTCTCACAGCTTTGGATTTCGTGCCACCGGCATCGGAACCAGCCTCCGGTTCAGTCAGACCGAACGCGATCAGATCGCCATTCTTGCAGGCGTTTGGAAGATATTTTCTGCGCTGCTTTTCGGTTCCAAATTTGTAGATAGGATATGTTCCGAGCGAATTGTGTGCAGCGAATGTCAGACCTGTCGATCCACAGACACGCGAGATTTCTTCAACGATGAGCGCATACTCAGCCGTGCTCATTCCCATGCCGCCATATTCCTTCGGAACGATGCACCCCCACCATCCTTTGGAATTGATAAGCTCCTGCACCTCTTTCTTGAATATCTGCTTCTCGTCAACTTCAGCGGCATGAGGCGCGATATTCTCTTCGCAAAATGCGCGTACCTCCGCCCTGAAATCAACGAGCTTCTCTAAGAGTTCGTACATGTTTAGTCCTTAAGCAAATCTCTCGATATGACAATCCTCTGAGCTTCGGATGTCCCTTCGTAGATCTCTGTCACTCGTGCATCACGGAAATAGCGTTCGACGGGATATTCCTTTACATAGCCATAACCGCCGTGAATCTGTACGGCCTGATTCGCTACCCAGTTTGCTGTTTCCGACGCAAACAATTTCGCCATCGATATTTCTTTCGAATGTCTCCCCTCTGCATCCTTGAGCACAGCGGCGCGATATGTCATGAGTCGTGCGGCATCGATACGCATAGCCATATCAGCAAGCTTGAATTGTATCGCCTGAAAGTTACAGATAGGCTGACCGAATTGCTTTCTTTCTTTGGAATACGACAGCGCTTCGTCATAGGCTGCCTGTGCAATTCCAAGAGACTGCGCGGCTACTCCGACGCGACCATTGTCGAGAAGAGAAAGTGCAATCTTGAAACCTTTGCCCTCTTCACCGAGAAGATTCGACTTCGGGACTTTGGCATCCAGGAATGAAACTTCGCGTGTGTCCGAACATTTCAAACCCATCTTTTTCTCAGCCGCACCGAGGCTCATCCCATCAGTCCCAGGCTCAATCAACAAGCATGAAATGCCTTTCGACCCTGCCTCAGGATTAGTCAACACGAATACAGCGAATACTTTTGCGTACTGCGCCGACGTCACCCAACTTTTTGTGCCGTTAAGAATGTAATTGTCTCCATCGAGGATAGCAGTAGTTTTGAGCGATCCCGCGTCAGTACCGGCATTCGGCTCCGAGAGAGAATATGACCCGATGAATTCACCGGATGCGAGCTTCGGAAGATATTTCTCTTTCTGTTCATCAGTGCCATAGATATTGATCGCCTGTATCACGAGAGAATTCTGTACCGATAAACATATCGCAACACCGGCACATTTTTTCGAAAGCTCTTCAATTACCAGAGCGTAACTGAGCGTGTCGATTTCCTGACCGCCGTATTTCTCAGGTGCGAGCAGCCCGAAGTATCCAAGCTCGCCCATCTCGGCGAGCAAGTCCTCCGGCAATTCTCCCGTAGCGTCGAGTTCTTCGGCAATCTCTGCGAGCCTTTTATCAGCAAATTCCCGCGCCCAGTCGCGCATCATCAGATGGTCTTCAGATAATTCAAAATCCATAGTTACCTCAATTCTCAGAGTAATCGTAGAATCCACGTCCTGTCTTTCGTCCGAGATAGCCTGCTTCGACCAGCTTTTTCAGAAGCGGGCAGGGACGATATTTCGGGTCGCCAAGTCCCTCGTGCATCACTTCAAGAACCCAGAGACAAATATCAAGGCCAATGAAATCGGCAAGCGTCAATGGTCCCATAGGATGTGCCATACCGAGTTTCATGACAGTATCAATAGACTCTTTCGTCGCAACACCTTCATAGAGCGCATAGACAGCTTCGTTTATCATTGGAATCAGAATCCTGTTCGCGACGAAACCGGGGTAGTCCTTAACCTCGACAGGAGTTTTGCCGAGCGTGATAGCAAGATCTTCAACAGTTTTATAGGTTTCGTCAGATGTCGCGATCCCACGGATAACCTCGACGAGCTTCATCATCGGAACGGGATTCATAAAGTGCATCCCGATGATTTTGTCGGGGCGGCTGGTTGAGGTTGCAAGTTTGGTGATTGGAAGTGATGATGTGTTTGTCGCCAATATCACTTCCGGTGGAAATATCTTGTCGAGTTTTGCGAAAATATCAAGTTTTACATCAAACTGTTCCGTGGCAGCTTCGACAACAAAATCCGCCCCCGCCGCATCTTCAAGTTTCGTCGTGTATGTTATTGCGGCGAGCGATTTGTCCATTCGTTCCTGAGTGATTTTCTCTTTCTTGAGTTCGCGCCCCATGTTTTTTTCGATTGTCTTTCTTGCGCGGTCGAGAAACTCCTGC
>JAJRZO010000458.1 GCA_024275215.1 Candidatus Zixiibacteriota bacterium
ACTTCGAGCGGCAGGAACTCTTCTCGACATTACAGAACGCAAGCAGTAAGAGCAAAAACTCATAGACACCAATGAAGCGCTGGTCACCGCCAGCAATCATGTCGAGCAACTCCTCCAGGCGGCAACAGACGTGCAAGCGGGCAGGACAGAAATGGAAGTGCTTCAGGCTGTTGCTGAAGCAGTGCAACGGGCCGGATGGGGGGCAGTCTCAGCGTATTCATATCGTAATTGGGAACGCGCACATGTCACCTATGTCGGCATGACTGAGGAGGAAATCAAATTCCTCGAAGAACATCGGACAACGCCTGAGCAGCGCGCCATGATGTTCGGTGATGCCAACAATCAATTCCGCATCGGTCGTTCATATCTGATCCCTGTCGAACAGAAAAATGAACTTCAGCCTGTTGTGACAGTCAAGCCGGGGAAACGCCCAAAAGGTGATAATGACACCTGGGACCCCATGGATCTGGCTTATGTGCCACTGTACCTGAATGACGGTACTGTCATTGGAGTGATTTCGCTGGATGATCCAGTGGATGGTCAGCGTCCGACCAGTGAACAATTCCGCCAGCTTGAGTTTTTCGCCGATCTTGCCGCTCAAAAGATAGAACGCTTGCGTCTGGACGAGAACCGTCGGAAAGCGGAAACAGCTCTGCGACAAAGCGAGGATCGATATCGCAATATCGTGGAAGGATTGTTTGTCGGGATCATGATTCACATTGGCAACAAGATCACGTATGTGAATGAGGCGACTGTCAAAATGATGGGAGGTAAGTCAAAGGATGATTTCATCGGGAATGACATAATTGAATATGTGCATCCTGAGGATCAGGAAAAAATACTCGAGGCAATAGAGCAGACCTCAGCCAATCTGAACTCCCAGCACCAGTCAGGCCTTCTGGATACAATTCAGGCAAGGCTTATCAGAGAAGATGGCACTGTCATTACAGTCGAAGCTTCGGTTCTGTCAATTATTCTCAATGACGAACATGCTTTGATGGCAATGTTCAATGACATTACTGAGCGGAAAAAAGCCGAAGAAGCATTGAAAGAATCCGAAGAGAGATATAACTCACTCTTCAGATCGGCAGGCGAAGCAATCTTCACAATGGACGGAGAGCAGTTTATAGATTGCAATCCAAAGACACTTGAAATGTTCGGCTGTACTCGAGAACAGATTATCGGAAAGCCGCCTTACCTGTTTTCACCGAAACAACAACCGGATGGAAGAGACTCACAAGAGAAGGCCAAGGAGAAAATCAGACTCGCTCTTCAGAAAAAGCCCCAACATTTCGAATGGTTACATTGCCGTTACGATGGTACTCCATTCTATGCCGAAGTAAGTCTGTACAAGATCGAACTATCAGGTAAGAATCTCCTGCAGGCGATTGTCCGGGACATTACCGAACGGAAACAATCTGAGGAGAAGCTTCAGAGGAGCGAAGAACGTCTACGTACGATTTTCGGTTCAAGCAGGGATGCTATGATCGTGATTGACAGCCATGGAACAGTAGAGTTGTTTAATCCCGCAGCAGAGAAGCTCTTTGGGCGAAGCAGCAAATAAATGCTTGGAGGTCCAATCAACTGTCTGATGCCTGAGCAGTACAGGGAACAACATTCAAGTGATATCGCCAGTTATTTCAGGACAGGTAAACCGGATAGCGTAATTGGTAAGACTATCGAAGTTCCGGGGGAGCGCAAGGGATTTGGGCAGTTCCCGATGGAGATATCGCTTTCAAAGGGAGGGGACGGCGAAAGAGCATTTGTTCTCGGGATCATGCGAGATGTCACTGAACGAAAGCAGGTGGAAGAAAAGCTTAAACAAAGTGAACATTTCCTTAACAACATTCTGGAAAGCGTTCAGGATGGTATTAGTGTGCTCAACCCTGATCTCACTGTCCGCCATGTCAACGGAACGATGAACAAATGGTATGAAGAAAATCTCCCTCTGGTTGGGAAAAAATGCTACGAAGTTTTCCACAATGCAACCAAACCGTGCAATCCCTGCCCTACTCTCCGTTGTATTGAAACCGGGAAAATGGAAATGGATTTCGTTCCGGGAATACCGGGTTCCGGAGTGGAATGGATAGAATTATTCAGTTATCCCTTGTATGACATGGACTCAGATAAAGTTGTTGGCGTAGTCGAATTCGTTCGCGATGTCACAGAGCGTAAGCAAGCTGAGGAAGAATTGCGTAAGTCGGAACGTCGTTACGATGAGCTGTTCTCATCACTACTGGAGGGAATTGATGTAGTAGATGAGAATGACAAAACTTTGTATTGCAACCCTGCGTATGCGAATATTTTTGAAGAGGAATCACCTGAGCATATGATAGGCAAATCGATATGGGATTATGCGGATCCCAGCCAGGCGGAGAGGCTTCTTCAGCAGACAGCATCTCGCAGAAAAGGCCAATCATCCCAGTACGAGTTCG
>JAJRZO010000459.1 GCA_024275215.1 Candidatus Zixiibacteriota bacterium
AAGATACTCGTGCCAGACTTTCGCTATGATAGTATGAAAATCATTCAACTCATCCGGTGTCATTGAGAGTGATCCAGCCATGCCTGAGAAAGCTTTGTGCATATTGTCAAACGCTTCTTTGAGGGCGGTATCGTCATCGCCGTCGGCGGCAGTCTTGAGGTCATCGATGGTCGCGAGAAAAACCTTGCGCTTCTGATTGAAGTCTTCAAGAACATCGGCGTATGTGGAATCAGGTTGAAATTCAGCGATGAGTTTAGCCTGCGCGACCATATTCGGGACATGTTTGCGCACAGTGGCAAAATCTTTCTCAGGAACATACTTGTGGCAGGATGGCGCCATTGCTTCATGGAAAGTTTCGATACAACTTATATCGACATCACGAGTGCACTCTTTTTTTTCTTCGGCGAACAGGACCGAAGTAGTCAGCATTAGCATTGCATAGAACAGGATAGTTGTTCTGTACATATTTCCTCCGTACAGTGTTGGTTAGATTACTATATCTTCGTGTTCTTTGGGTGAATCTTTGAATCTTTCAAAGCTGAGAGGGGTGAGATCAATCGATGGTTTTCCGTCGATCAGCAACTCTGCGATCAGCTTGCCGACAGCGGGGCCGTGCATGAAACCATGCCCGGAGAATCCTGCCGCGACAATGAATCCCTCAATGTCCGGCACTCTTCCGATGATAGCTTTGTGGTCCGGAGTAACAGAATAGAGTCCCGCCCAGCTTGACGCAATACCGGCTTCTTCGAGCATTGGCACGCGTTCAATCGCTTTCATAATAATCTCATCGGTATAATCAGGATCAAGTGATTCGTCGAAACCATCCGGCGTGTCCGGATCAGCCCAACCCAGCAGCAATCCGCCCGATTCACGATGAAAGTATAATCCGGACGATACATCGACGACCATAGGGAAATTCTCAGGTAACCATGACAGGGGAGAGGTAGTGCTGATCTGACGCTTGACAGGTTTTATCGGCAGATCGATACCCGCCATCTTTCCGATTTCAGCCGCATAGGGACCGGCGGCATTGATAACTATAGGACTGTCGATTTTGCCTTTGTCTGTTACGACAGATTTAACTTTGCCGCCATCAATGATTATCTCTGTCGCTTTGGTTTCGAGTTCTATCGACACACCGAGTTTTCTTGCGGCTGTTGCGTAACCATACGTAAATACGTGCGGATCACCAATGCCGTCTTTACTGCAAAATGTCCCGCCGATAATGTCATCGAGGAGAACATTAGGGACGAGGTCTGCAATTTCGTGGGGGGTGAGCCATTCGACAGGAACACCATTCGCCTGCTGCAATTCGAGATTGCGACGAAATATGTTTTCCTGTTCATCGGTGGATACGAGAAAGAGATATCCGCACTGATCGAATATACCTTCCTCGCCGGTTTCATCTGAGAAACGTTCGAGAAGGTTTTCGGACATTAGTGACATACGAATATTGATTTCAGAGGAAAACTGTGCACGAATTCCGCCAGCGCATTTTGCTGTGGCTCCTGCCCCGATGAACTGACCTTTTTCGAGAAGGACGATATTTTTCATTCCCATTTTCGCCAAATGAAACGCGATAGCGGATCCGATGATTCCGCCACCGATAATTACGACCTCTGATGCAGATTTCATTCAGCCAGTCCTCGTCCGAAATTTCGCGCCTAATCTACTCAAATGACAATGTTTGTCAAGCCGTTTCGCATGGAACAAACGACATGCCCCGCAGATGTCCAGAGGCTGTCCTAAGAGATAACTATTCCCATATATTTTGTTTCCGCTTTCCGTCAGTCACACGCCGCTTTCTGCGGACGCAGGAACCGACAGAGCAGGTGCTTTTAGCCGAAAGCCGGTACCTGTAGCCACCAGACTGAAACGGCAGGTGGGGTTCTGCACAGCATCTGTCCGGACAAAGTTGTTGTTGATGCTTATCAACCTATCGGTTATACACAATTTGAATTATCAAGCCACAGAGAGTGAGCGTAATGTCAGCAGCAACCAACAGATATATCATCATTGGGATTATCGTCGGGATAATCGCGGGTTCCATCCTTGGGTGGGTGTTC
>JAJRZO010000460.1 GCA_024275215.1 Candidatus Zixiibacteriota bacterium
AGCGCTATCAGACAGCAGCAATCCTGCTACAGAAAAGATCATCGTTTATTACCTGCATGGCACTCATAGATGCGCAACATGCAAAAAACTCGAAGCATATTCTTTTGAGGCAATCAGGCAGGCATTCGATGAAAAGCTGAAAGCTGGTGCGATGGAATTGCGATCTGTCAATTATGATGAAAAAGAGAATGAGCATTTTGTCAAGGACTACAAGCTATACACAAAAGCCCTTATTCTGTCCCGCGAGGCCGACGGCAAAGAAACTGAGTGGAAAAACCTTGACAAGATATGGGAGCTTGTTGGTAACAAAGAAAAATTCTTCAACTATGTACAAAATGAAACTCGTGCATTTATAGATCGAGACAAAAACTGATGGATTCGTACTGGCTCGCGGTAACATCGGCTTGCTGGCTCGGAATCCTGACTTCGATCTCACCATGCCCGCTTGCGACGAACATCGCAGCAATCACATTTATCGGGAAGCGCGTCGATAGACCTAACAATGTACTCATGTCCGGCTTAACGTACACATTAGGCCGAATGTTTGCATATGTCGGTTTAGCAGTGCTGATAATTGCAAGTGTCTTCTCCATTCCTGATCTGGCTATGTTCCTGCAGGAGTACATGAACAAAATACTCGGTCCAATTCTGATCGTGGCGGGTCTGTTTTTACTGGAAATTTTCCGAGTGCGTCTTCCTACAATCGGCTCCGGTGAAAAGATATGGGGACGAGTCGAGCGTTATGGTCTATTGGGGACTGGGATACTTGGTTTGTTATTCGCACTTTCATTTTGTCCGGTCTCAGCAGCGTTGTTTTTTGGCAGCCTGATACCTCTTGCGATAAATCACGAAAGCCGGATAGTAATGCCGACTGTCTATGGCATCGGGACAGCGCTTCCGGTGGTAATTTTCTCTATTCTGATAGCGCTCGGCACTCGTTTTGTCGGCGCCGCTTTCAAGAAATTAACAGCATTCGAAATCTGGGCGCGTCGAATCACAGGGATTGTATTTATAATTGTGGGGCTCTACTACTCATTGATATATTTGCTGAATATCGATATTTGACAATCTTTCACCTAATGGTCAAAGCATTTTGTGTAGAGTGCACACAGCAAATGTAATGCTGTGTGTTCAGCTTATTGCGTTGCAGATAGTTGTAATACAGAATCTGTAGGGGCACAGCCCCGCGATCACTTATATTGTCAAAGCATTTTGTGTTGAAAAATGCACAGCATAGCGTATCTTCCTGTGGGCTAAATAACGAGGAGACATGCAATGCGATTTTATCTTGTCGGGCTTTCGATCATGTTCTGTTTAGTGATATTTTCCTGCGGCGGTTCGGAACACAAATTGACCCGGCGCGATAAACTCATAACCATAGCAATCCTGGAGGATTCGCGCAGTCTCGGAACAGGCGAACTTTACGAATTCATTACCGATCCCGATTCACTTGTGCGACTCCGCGCTGTCAAGGCTCTCGGCAGGATAGGCGCTCGCGAAGCGTCAGAACATGTCGCAGAGGCTTTGACTGATTCTGTCGAAACGATCAGAAAGGAAGCGGCGTTTGCTCTCGGATTGATCGGCAGCACTGATGCCCTTGTTGCCATTACAGCCAAATTCGACAGCGAACGAGCTGCCGCAGTCAGGATCGCGATGATCGAAGCGCTTGGCAGGATGAATGACCTCGTTGTGGTTGCCTCGCTCACAAAGTATATCGCCGATCCTGATCCTGCTATCCGGAGCGCAGTAGCGCGAGCGTTCGCGCATCTTCCGGGAAACGGCAGAATAGATGATCTTGCCGGGATGACGCGTGATTCGATTGCCGATGTTCGTGCTATGGCGACATATGCGCTCATGCGCACCGGAAATTCATCCTCATTCGGACGGCTCCGATGGCTCCTGAAAGATACAGACCCGCTCGTGCGGCATTTTGCGGCTCGTGCGCTTGGAGTGCTCGGAGACAGCAACAGTTTGAGCCAGCTCACTGATCGACTCAGGCGCGAGGAAAACGATATAGTCAGGATCAGCCTGATTCGTTCTATAGCACAGGTAGGTGATCGTCGCGCGCTCAAAGCTCTGCTCAATATCCTTACCGATAAGAATTCTATCCATGTACAAGCTGAAGCAATCAGAGCGCTGGGAAGACTCAAGCTAAGTAAGGGTATGACCAGATTGAAACCGTATCTCGATGATAAAAATACGACATTGAAAACCGCTGCAATCGCCGCGATTGCAAGAATGAATCCAAAGTATTTCATTAGCAGGCTGGATCATTTTCTTGATGAATCCAATTACTATGTCAAGAGCAGCATGATCGATGGCCTCTCTCAGATCAAGAGCGATACCGCGCGTAGTATTCTTTCAGGCTTTCTTGATGATCCCGATGGACGAATACGACGTCAGACTCTTTCAAGTCTTGCGGATCCAACATTCGGTAACATCAGGACGCTTGTCGCAAATGCTCTCGATGATAATGATTTTACTGTACAGGTTACGGCAATCGAGATGATTTGTTCGGCGAGAGATTCAAACATGATAAACAGGCTTGTCGATCTATATAGGGAGCATGCTTCTGATCCTGATCCCGATATTCGTCTCGCGGTCGTTCATGGTTTTGGGGCATGGATTGACAGCACATCTCCCGACCAGACAATTTTGAAAACGCTCAACAAGGCTCTGGATGATCGCAACTATCATGTCAGGGAATCGGCGATAGCAGCGTTTGACAAGATCGGCGTAGACAAACGAGACAGACTCGGCACTTATGACAGTCGCATTACTTCGGAAAACTACGCTGACATTTACGAACGTTACAACTCGAATCCGACCGCAACGATCAAAACCAATCGCGGCAATATAAAGATCAAGCTACTCTATAACATCGCACCGAAAACAGTTGTGAACTTTGTCGACCTTGCAACAAGTGGTTTCTACAACAACAAGACATGGCACAGGGTGATTCCAGCCTTTGTCATTCAGGATGGTTGTCCGCGAGGCGACGGCTGGGGCGGTCCCGGATACAGCATCAGGTCTGAGTTCAACATGGAGCAGTACACTCGCGGCGCGGTCGGCATGGCGCACTCCGGCAAGGATACAGGCGGATCGCAGTTTTTCATCGCGCACGCGACACTACCGCATCTCGATGGCGGTTACACGCTGTTCGGACGGGTAGTTTCAGGTATGAGGGTGGTCAACAGGATAGAAGTTGGTGATTCCATACGGCTAATATCAATATCTGAAGGAAACTGAATTGAGACTGTCAATTTATGTTACAGCGATACTGATGACATTGTTTATCAGTGTTCAATCTGCTCAGAATAGTAATATTATTCCGATTGATGAATATATTGATCATATTCTCGACAGGAAGCAGGAAGCGAGAGACGCAATCCGGACTATCAGTTTCGATGCCGTTCAATACAGGCGAAATATGGACAGCGACTGGAAAATGAAGTCCGAAGAATTATGGAGAAAGAAAGTATTCCTGAAAAGCCGAACAGAGAGACATGAACTGGTACTCAGTGTAACAGAAGATGGAAAAACATGGGACGATCAGAAAATTCTCGATGAAATAAAGAAACTTAACGAGAGTTACAAGAAAGATTCTGAGCGGAGAGATTTCAAAGGACCGCTTGATACAATGTATGTGTCAGATTACGAGTTCACGTATGCCGGAAATGAAAATAGGAATGGAGATTATCTCGACCGTATCGATTTTTCTTCCAAAGTCCGCGATGACAAACATATCAATGGGCACATGCTGATTGATCCTGATGATTACAGCCTGATGTATATTGAATTCGAGCTGGCGGATAACCCGACAGGAGTTAAAAAAATTCATATCTCTTATGATTTTGATCGCTTGGAGAACGGATTCACGCATCCGGTCAGGACATTGTTCAGAGGGCATTTTGGAATGTTGTTTATCAATGCCCGCCGCGAAGTAGTTGAGGAATACTCGAATTTCGAGATAAATCCTGAACTGCCTGACAGCCTGTTTGAAATACCATACAGCTATCAGCCTGAGAATTGATTTGATGGGAGAGAAGATATATGAAAACCGAAATCGTAAAGATCGAAGCTCCTGAGAATACGAATCTGATTTTCGGGATGAGCCATTTTATCAAAACTGTCGAGGATGTCCATGAAATCATGGTCAATGGTGTACCATCAGCGAAATTCGGGATAGCATTTTCCGAGGCATCGCAGGACAGACTCGTGCGGTCATCCGGCAACGATGACGAGCTTATCAAAGCGGTTGAGCAGAACATACTGCGAATCGGATGCGGACACACATTCCTGATATTCATGCGC
>JAJRZO010000461.1 GCA_024275215.1 Candidatus Zixiibacteriota bacterium
AAGGGAAGGAGACATATCAGTATCTCGTAAGATTTGAGACCGGACATATCGCCAAGATCGAAGCGATGATGAAATCAATGGGATTCGCATAGTCCTACAGGCCGAAGCTTTTACAGTTCCGATGTTTCACGCGAACCGCGAAGTCTTGCAGCTCATATCCGTCTGAAATGTGATACTCGCTGGAACATCATGCCTCAGATGGGCATGACCTGCGGGATTTCATGAATTCAGTCAGCGTTCAACGCGACTCAATTTACCCTGCACAGCGCTTTCAGCAGCGGTAAAATGGCTGACATACCAACAATTGGGGGGAGGACTTCCATCGCATCGAAAAGGAGTAGCGAGGATTATCGCGGCAGAGTCCGGGACATACTGTGGAATATCTTCAAGCGATGATGCCGGTGGGAGAATCGTCACGCCAGCCTCTGCTATCGGAGCAAGGTAACGTTTTTTGATCGCCTCGACATAAATCTCCTGAGTTAAAGGAGAAACATACATTCTGACCGACGGATTAACTTTGCGCTCTTTGAAAAGATCAGCGAGTTGTTTTATTGCTTCGATCCCGCCACCGCACGGTCCCCCAACAAATACTGTGTCGATTGACCCGATGTCCTCTGTATCCCCGACATTCTGTCCCGATCTAAGATCATTCGACTTTACTATCTGCGGCGTTAGTCCCGAAACCATCAGGACATAGTCGCGGTCATAGTATGCTTTCGAGTCGGAGAATAATGCTTTGTGATCAGATTTGCCTCGTTTGAAAAGATATTTCCGCGTGGTTTCGTCGAAAAGTGTGTATCCGCAGGCAGCGCCTGAAAATGGCGTAAGATGGCACAGCGAAAAACGCTCGAACATGTTCAGCTTCTCAGCCACATTGCCCGAATACTCGACAATCCTCCCATCGAAAACATTCTGAGGAACATTCGATACTGCATAACAAAAAATATCAAATGCCGTAACTCCGCGCTGAAGTCTTCCCTGCAATGTTAACTTGAGCACAGGCGGCACCGTGTATTCGAACTTGCCGGTTTTCAGAAGTTTGTTCAACTGATCTTTTCTAAGCTGGATCGAGAGCGATGAAAAAGCGGAATACGCCGCACTTGTACAATTGTCGCGAACAATCAGAGTATTAGGCGAGAGTTCTTCGCTATGCAGAAGCGAAAAAGTGTTGTCCAGCATCCTGTCCGATGCAATCGGACTGTCTGATGTGACACTCCGATTGGTCGACACAAACCAGACCCTGTCGGCAATCGATTTCGATATGCGAATCTTACGCTTGTCTTTGCCGTTTGCCCCTGTCAGCAGTATCAGGTCCGGGGTAAGCTCTACGGTCTGTTTGCGCTCGACGATCTCGCTTTCGGAACACCGCGCTATTATCTTTTCTGCAACAGTTCTGTAATACTCTACATAGACTCCATCGCGACCGAGCTTTGGTTCGGCACCGAACCGAAGCTCAAGTTGTTCAAGCCTGAGCGCATGCGGCTTGTCCATGATATTGTAACGACGTCTCCAACTGTAAAATCCCGCTTTCGAGAGATCAAGTTCCCGTCCGCATCTGAAATCATCGCCGTAACGTTCCCAAAGTTCCCTAATCTGTGCTTCCGAGTACTTGGGAAACTTCCTGCGCTCAATGCCTTTCTTCCTGCGCCAGTATTGTACAAGATGCTCGGTTACATTACCACCGAGAGCCTCGGCGATTCGTTTGTCGGTGTGGTACAACTCCTGAAGTCGCAGGAGTTCAGCTTTAGTCGGCATTTTCATCGGTACAGCCTTCAGAAAAGCTTGCTGAGAATCTTGTATGTCGTCTCAAGCGATACGGAAATGACCCGTGTCTCCCCGACAACTGGCATGAAACTGTTATCTCCGGTCCATCGGGGAACAATATGAATATGCAAATGCCCCGGAACACCGGCACCGGCAGGTCGTCCAAGATTGATCCCGATATTGAGACCATCAGGTTTGAATGCCTGCTTCAGGATTTTCACAGCTCTGCGTGTTTCCAGCATAAGTTCACACGCAATTTTGTCGCTAAGTTTTTCGAGTGTGCCGACATGTTTATACGGCACAATCATCAGATGTCCAGATGTGTACGGGAATCGGTTCATTATCACAAAAGTGTTTTCGTTGCGACACAGGATCAGGTTTGCTCTGTCACGATTCCGCTTTAACGCATTGCAGAAAAGACATCCCTTCTCTTTTTTCTTATTAGAGAGACCAAGAATATAATCTTCTCTCCATGGTGCCCACACAGACTTAGACATGGGAAAATACTATGTAACACAAACCCCGCGCGCAACTCATTTTCGAGTGCCGCCCGTAACCCTCAGTACCACACCATATTACAAAACAACGTTTTCAGACCTGCGGGTGACTTGACTGCGCCATGCGAGGAATATGCCGGTCTCTCCGAACTGTCGGCCAGCAGAACGCCATTGCGGCAGACCGGCTTTTGACCAGTTTACACCGGCATAGTCCGAAGCCGCTTGACAAACGGTTCAACAACTCTATTTTGGGCGTCGGATTATAACTTACGTAACCGGGAGAAAACGGTGATAAAGAAGGAAGAGGCGTTAGCCTATCATTCGTCTGGAAGACCTGGAAAAATCGAAGTCGTAGCGACTAAACCATGTCTCACTCAACGAGATCTTTCGATGGCATACACGCCGGGAGTTGCGGATCCATGTCTTGAGATTGCAGCGAATCCTGACAAAGTCTACAAGTATACCGCCAAAGGTAACCTCGTTGGTGTCATTTCCAATGGATCGGCTGTACTGGGACTCGGCAATATCGGTCCGGAAGCCGGCAAACCTGTGATGGAGGGCAAGGGTGTTCTTTTCAAGCGGTTCGCTGATGTCGATGTATTCGATATTGAAGTGAACAGCAAGGATCCAAAAGAGATAATCAACTTCTGCAAAATGATCGCACCGACATTCGGTGGTATCAATCTTGAAGACATCAAAGCTCCGGAGTGTTTTGAGATAGAAGAGACTCTTATCGAAGAACTCGATATCCCGGTGTTTCACGATGATCAGCATGGGACTGCGATTATTTCAGGCGCGGCATTGCTGAATGCTCTCGAACTCATCAACAAGGATATTGGTAAAATCAAGTGTGTCTTCCTTGGAGCCGGTGCTGCAGGTATCGCATGCGCAAATCTGTATCTCGCTCTCGGTGTAAAGAGAGAGAATATCAGGATGTGCGATTCCAAAGGCGTAATATATAAAGGCCGCAAGGAAGGAATGAATAAGTACAAAGAGCAGTTTGCCGCTGAGACTGATGATAGAACACTCGAAGAT
>JAJRZO010000462.1 GCA_024275215.1 Candidatus Zixiibacteriota bacterium
ATCATTTGATTGAAAAATCCCCATATCTGATCGAAGCCAAACAGCGGTGACGCCGATGTTTCAGGGCGGAATACCGATATGAACGGTTCAATCTGGAGCAGGGATAATAGAGCGCCGAGAAGGGCAACCCCGATGAGTATCAGTATCGGCATCCCTGCCTTGCCGCCGCTTAGAAGTCTGCCGGAAAGCCTGACATACAGGATCGATAGCGCGAACAACACGAACACAGGATGGAATATGACAGAGATCAGTAAAACAACGCCCAGCAGATAGAAAGATGCTTTGCCTTTGAAAAACAGCACTGTCAGGTAAGCGTCCAGCATCATCAGGAAAAGCATAACAGCGAAATCGCCCGGGCGGCTGAAGACAGCAATTATCCCTGTTGTGACGATGAACAGAAATGCAAGAAACCGCGTTGCCCTGCTCTCAAAGACTTCTTTTGTCAAGAGCGCTGTCAGAAATATGTAGATTGCACCGAGCAGTGCTCCGAGGACTCTCTGGAGCGCAGTCTGTTGCCAAAGATCGACCAGATTGAAATCCGGTGGTAAATCTGAGTATGCTTGAATGACATGACTGTAACTTCCAAATATCGAAATTGGTCCTGAGAAAACATTCCGCCAGAAGAACTGTCCCGATGATGTAAACCAGATCACAATGGCGCCGGCAATTGCAACGATCACACCGGCTGTCATAATATTGGGTGAGGGTGAATCATCATTCGATGGGTCTGTCTCTCGCCGAAAAGCTGTCACGAGGAATGTGATAACTCCAACTGCGATCAGGGGAAAGAATATTGCAGATCCGAGTATTTTCGATGCAGATATACTCCAGAGATTAATATCAACAAAGTATCCCGCGATGAGTACAGCAATCGCAATCAAACAGAGTGCGGCTGTCAATATAAATGCAAACTTCTGTGTGGTATTCTGTTCTATGGTAACGACTCCTGCCTTATGACCAATTCAGTGACAATCATAACCGATACGTCAAATCATTGCAAGCGCTAATTCAGTTATCGGCTCAATGATGCGCATGTTGACCGCTGTGATTGGAATTGCCCAATCAAAACGGACATTTGATGTCATACTTGAGGTTGCCTGGCTGAATGATCCTGCCGACAGGGTAGAGGTTGACAGTCTGATCCCAATAAGGTGATCGTTTGTAAAAGAACGCCAGTCGTTGCCGCGGACTGGCATTGAACACCGAATCAGCTACGACAATTGAATCGAATTCGATTCTAAGTTCGGGATTATCTTCGAGCATTTCGCGGGCGATGCGTTCCATGACATAGCTCTCAAAATATTCTTTCTGGCTATATATCGTGTTGAAAAATCCCCACCGTATGAATGAATCAGGTGCTTTCGGTTCAAGAAGATGCAGAATTATCTGATTAGTCCGCTGATTCATTCTGATTAGCGCTGAACCAACTGGAAACATTCTGGTTTCGCGCGATTTATCCATCCCAAATTCGAGACGATGCCGTCCCTCCCATGGTTCCTCAGCCCATTTGATGTTATGGAATCTGTATGATCCGACTTCGATTTCCTGATCTTCAGTCAGGTATGTGATTTCAATGCCGTGCGTTTTTAGTACTTCGATCTCATCGATCCACTCAGGTGGGATGATATAAGCCCATGGGATCAGTACGGAATCTGCATGGCCGAATGTATTGAGATAGGGGACATCGTAGATTGTCGGTTTGGTTCCCCACACAACCCATTCTGTGCCGGAAATGTCGCTTGGCTTTGTCGAGACATCGAAGCCCTTGAATTTGATCATACTCGTCGTGTCTTTCGAGCGTTTGTAGTTCAGAACATAGTATGAACCGGGAGTCATTGCCGAGACTGCACTATCTGCTGTCGCTATTGCTGTACTGAGCGTACTCTTTTGCTGAGCCATAAGTTTGAGCAGTTCTGAGAGGATTGTATATGTTCCGTTAACTCGGGTTTTGTAATCCTTGAGCATGTGAGTTTCAACAATCAATGCAGGGCGGTTCTGAACTGCGCCGTAACCGGTGGAATATCGGGGCGACCATATCACACCGAGCAGACCATTCGTGATATGCTCGTAATCCCGTGTTATCACATAGGGAACAATCGGGAACCCATGCGACTCCATTCGTTCGTCAATTAGCGGAAGAAACCGGTTTGTGATCCAGCTTCTTACAGGTTCCGCCATATTGTCATGCGTCTCGATTCCGTATGTGACAACATACTGATAATCGGCGCCATCGGTTACATGACAATCAACGATGAAATCAGGCAGCCACTCATTGAACAGGTGCAGCCATGCCCGCATTTCAGGTGTGTCAGCTTTCAGGAAATCCCTGTTGAGATTGTACCCCTGCGCAGTACATCGAAAACCCATTTCTGTGGGGCCATTTTGGTTGATCCTGTTGAATGGACCAAATCGTTCGTGACCATCGACATTAAAAATCGGTATCAAAAGAACTATTACACTGTCAAGAAAATCTGAGAAGTTGTTGTCTCTTACGAAATTTCGCAACAGCATCAACCCAGCATCTTTGCCGTCCGATTCTCC
>JAJRZO010000463.1 GCA_024275215.1 Candidatus Zixiibacteriota bacterium
CGCGTACTCTTGTCCAGATCGAAAGCTACCTGAATGAGCCGAATGATTCGAGCCTCGGTCAAATATTAAACGATTTCTGGTCTGCATGGCAGGATTTGGCAGGGAATCCGGAGGCGTCGAATACGAGAGAAGCCCTGGTTCAGCAAACTCACTTGTTGACTAATGCGTTTCATCAGGCGCACAGTCAATTGACCCAGCTTAAGCAATCAATCGATGTTGATATCAAGAGCAGACTTCAACAGATAAACAACATCGGCATGGAGATTGCCGATCTGAACAAACAGATCGCTTACGCAGAACTTGGCTCGAATCAGGCGAATGATCTGCGAGACAGGCGAAATATGTTGATAGATCAGCTTTCTCAGTATGTCGATGTCCGTACGAGAGAAGATTCAGTTGGAAGAGTGAATGTCTATATCGGTTCGATGGGGTTCGTGGATGGCGCTGATTATATTCCTCTTGAAGGGCGGATGGTCGGGACCGGCAATTCTGCTCAGACAGAAGTAGTCTGGGACAAGACAGATATTCAGATTGGATTCTTCAACGGCGAAATGAAAGCGCTCTTTGAGATGCGAGACGAAGTGATTCCTGATCGCATTGATGACTTGAATACGCTTTCGAGGACGATTGCAGAGCAGATCAACAGCCAGCACAGCACCGGTTATGCGCTTGATGGAGTGACTACAGGGCTGAATTTCTTCGACCCGTTTCTTACAGATGCGGATCAGATAGAGCTTAATTTCGAGGTTGAGAATGATCCCAACTTGATTGCCGTATCGCAGAGTGGTGCTCCCGGTGACGGGTCGAATGCGCTGGCGATTGCGGATATATTGAAAGTCAATCGCATCATGAACAACGGCACAGCGACTATCGAAGAGTTCTACAGTTCGATGGTTGGCACGATTGGAATACAGGTCAAGGAAGCCAATAATCAGACAGAGAACTATGGACTTCTGATTGAACAAATAGAGAATTCACGGCAATCGGTGCAGGGTGTGTCACTGGATGAGGAGATGGCAAACCTCGTCAAGTTCCAGCATGCCTACGAAGCGGCTGCGAGAGTTATAACATTCATGGATAATGCACTGGGCGTTGTGGTGAGCGGTATGGGGGTCACAAGGTAGTGGCCGAGGCAGGAAAGGTGATGAAGTGCTGATTCTGACAAGGAAGTTGGGAGAGAGCATAACGATCGGGGACAACATCAAAGTAACTGTCCTCGGAATATACGGCAGACAGGTACGAATAGGTATCGAAGCCCCACTCAAAGTCGTTGTGCATCGTGAGGAAATCTACGTCAAGATCCAAAACGAGAACAGGAAAGCGTCGAACTCCGAGAAGGAAGACCTCGGCAATGTCGTAAGGCTGTTGCGAGACAAGTACAAGGGCGAGATCAAAGATGATGAGAAGAAGGCTGACATCAAATACAAACCGGGTGGCAAACCCAACCGGAACGGCAAAAGACCGCCGGAATAGCAGTCTTCTGCAGATTGCAGTCGGTTGATCTTGAAACTCGATTGAATGAGTTGAGTCATGAGAGTAACTAACAAAATGATTTCGGATCAGGTTATATCCAACCTGTCACGTGGAATAACCAGATTCATGGATCTCCAGAACCAGATGTCGACAGGACGGAGAATCAACAAGCCGTCTGACGATCCGATCGGTGCGATCAAGGACCTCAGCTACCGTTCGAGACTATCTCAGTTTGAGCAATACCAAACCAATATCCTGAATGCAAAGTCATGGCTGGCTCATGTTGATCTTGCCGTTTCGGATATTAGTAATTTGCTGATCGAGGCTCGGTCGAGAGCTGTCCAGCTTGCCAATGGCAATTACGACGCCACAGCTCGTGAATCGGCAGCCAACGAGGTTGAATCGATATTCGACCAGATAATGCAGGCCGGAAATACACAACTCGACAACAGGTATCTTTTCTCAGGTCAGATGACAACAACTGCGGCATTTCGTTCTACAAGCTCCGGAGTGGTTTATCAAGGCGACAGCGGGAATATTTCGGTTGAGATTGAGACAAATACACGCATGTCCATCAATACTATTGGATCGAGTCTCCTTACTGCGCCGTTCAAATTGCTCGGAGATGACTTTGATCTGAATGCGGGTATCGATGAGTCAACTCCTTTAGCCGATCTGAACAATGGCAATGGCGTTGATCTCTCTACAGGAATCATCAAGGTCGAGGATCTCAATCTCGGAATAACCGTAAATGTTGATATATCAGCCGCGGTGACAGTCGGTGATGTCATAAATGCAATAAATACGCAACTGCCGGCGTCGCCACCCAATGATATTACTAATTTGACTGCGGAACTCGGACTCGAAGGCAACAATCTGAGGCTGGTAGGCACTGCGCGACCCGAAGTCAGTGTATTTACTCCGCTTGCCAATCTGAACGATGGCCTCGGTGTTGATATGAGTCCGCCAATGTTCACAATCCACAACGCTGACAATTCCATCAATATCACGGTTGATCTCAGTACAGCGTCAACTCTCGATGATGTGATCAATACTATCAACGCAGAACTTCAGGCGCATCCCGATCCTCAGGTCAACAATGTTGTAGTCTCATTGAATCCTGCGAGCACGGGTTTGCAGATTCAGGATAACAACGCTGTGCCGCTTGGTCTGATTGTATCAGAGTATGAGCAGGACAATACGACTGCTGCAGATATTGGACTTTCGGGCAATATCGGATCATTGCTGATCGGAGAAGACTTAAATCCAAAACCGGAATTCAGAATCGGAGAAAACGCCCCCGGTGAGACAACCGTAGCAGACCTCGGACTGCTCGGAACATTCAATCTTGCAAATGTGGGAGATGATCTCGACCCCTCACTTACACTTGACACACCGTTGTCTCTTCTTAATAATGGATTGGGGGCGGTCCTGGACTCTCTCATGATCAAACAGGGTGATGTTTCAACCCAGCTCGATCTTGGATCAATGACACTCGTTACAATACAGGATTTGATCAACGCATTCAATACATCCGGGATTTCGATAAACGCATCGATCAATTCGACTGGAAAGGGTATCTCGATTGAGAACACCGATCCGACCAAGACACTGATCATTGAGGATGTTGAAGAAAGCAAACCCGCGAAGTTTCTGGGTATTAACGGTTCACCTGATGTCATGGGTAACCTGATGGTGTTAATGGATGCTCTGCGGAAAAACGACGCAGATTCGATAAGCGCGGTAATCGGAGGGATCGACCTGGGTCTTGATGAGACGTTGAATCATCGCGCATCAGCAGGAGCCAAGACCATACGTTTGCAGACAACTGAAGTAAGGCTGACAGAGTACAGTCTGGAGTTTACCAAACTCCTTTCTGAAGTTGAGGATGCGGATATTACACAACTCGTTGCCGACCTGGCACAACAGGAAAATATATATCAGGCCGCCCTTCAGGCCGCAGGCAAGATAATTCAACCGACGTTACTCGATTTCTTAAGATAGGGGTAATATGAAAATCGTAACACTCAGATTCGGTGAACTTGAGATTCCGGAAGAGAAGATCATTAACTTTCCCAAGGGACTGCTTGGGTTTGAACAATTTCACAAATACGTGGTGTTGCAACGCAAAGACTCCGAACCGTTCCGATGGTTACAGTCTCTTGATGATCCGAACCTCGCGTTTGTAATTGTAAATCCGGTCTTCTTTTTCCCGAATTACAAGATCGAATTGCACATCAAGGAACTTGCGGACATTGGCGTAACAGAGGATTCTGATGTCGAGACCTTTGTTATTGTGACGATTCCCAAGGATATTGCTCAGATGTCAGCGAATCTTCAGGGACCGTTGTTGATTAACACTGACAGAGGACTTGGCAAACAGGTTGTCTTCGTCAATGGGCCATACACGATAAGCCACAATGTTCTCGACGAACTCAACAAGAGGGTCGAGAAGAAGCAGCAACGGCTTGCACTGGAGGTGCAAATTTGATTTCGACCGCCGGAATGGAGATTTCAGCCGTGACCGAACCGGCTAACCGGCATTATGGATTGATATTGATTCATTCAAATAGGAAGAAGGTCTTTCATGGATACGGAGAAGACTGCCGATCTGAAGGCAAGGATTGCCGAATCCCCTGAGGATTACCAGAGCTACCTGGATCTCGCCGATATTTATATCAAAGCTAAGCAGTTTCAGGATGCCTATGGCTATCTTTCGACGCTTGC